>CAUAGV010000030.1 GCA_958428675.1 uncultured Collinsella sp. | reverse complement strand
GGCCATATAGACGCAGTACTTCTCGAGCCAATCGGCATTGCGATGTTTAAACGCGGTGTACAGCGGATCGGCATCCTCGCCGCCGTGGGCCTTCCAGGTCTCAAAGTCGGCGGCTAGCTCCTTGTGGCTTTCGGGAAGCAGGCCGATATTGCCTGCAAAGGCCGAAGGACCGGCGTAAGGGGAACGGAAGAAGTCCGTTGGGTTGACAAGCAGGACCTGCCAGTAGCGCATGCCCATAGCGGACCGCTGGTCGATAAAGCGACGCGTGGGTGCGCCGATCGTGCCGGGCTTGCCGTCATCGGTCGGTACCGAGGTGATATGGCACACAACGCCCGCGCCGTGATCGAGCGGCTCCTGCAGGCGTTGCTCGGCATGGTGATAGATGATCGGCGAGCCCAGCGGATACAAATCGAGCGTGACCGTGCCGTTGTGGATCTCGCACTCGTGACCGCTGATCACGTCACTCGCGCATTCGTCGAGCGCCGGAATCGTCACGCGGTGTGAATTGCGCAGACTGCGGTTGATGATAACCGTCGCGGACTCGCCATCCTTGCCCGTGCGGTTGTATGCCAGCACCTCGTCGTTGAGCGCGAAGGCCTTGATCTCGCCGTCGATCATAAACGGCAGTGCGCGGCGTACGGCGGAGGCGTTTTTGACAATAGCCAGCGTGTCGAAGTCGTGCAGTTGGTCCTTGGTCGGCAGCGTACGGCGATTGCCCGGATCTGTCAGACCCTCAAGGCCGTACTCATCGCCATAGTAAATCGACGGCACGCCAGGGAACGTCATCTGCATGAGCGTTGCAAGCCAAAAACGGCTCTTGGCCAGGCCCATCGAGTTCTCGTCCAGGCGCCACTTGCTGCGCTCGCTCTCGGGTAGCTGTGACTCGTCGGGGCCGCCGCCGAGCACCGAGATGATACGCGGGCGGTCGTGGCTCGACAGCAGGTTGAGCGCGCAGGACAATGCCTCGCGCGGATAGTTCTCGCGTAGGGTCTCGATATCCTCGGCAGCTTGGTAGGCGTTTTTGTAGCCCATCAAAAAGCCGATGACCATGTCGCGGAAGGGATAATCCATGGCCGAGTCGAGCTCGGAGCCTTGTAGATAGCGACGCAGATGACCGTAGCTGATCTTGTTGGAGGCGTCTTCCCAGACCTCGCCGAGCAACAGAGCATCGGGCTTTTCGGCAAGTACTGCCTTCTTGATCTCGGTCAGGAAATCGTCCGAAAGCTCGTCGGCCACGTCTAGGCGCCAGCCATGAGCGCCGGCACGTAGCCATTTACGGATCACGCCGTCCTTGCCCAGGAGCCGCTCGCGTACCAGCTCGGAGCTCTCATTGATGGCAGGCATGTTACCCACGCCCCACCAGCAGTCGTACGAGCCGTCCTCGTGGAAATAAAACGCATCGCGCCACGGCGAATCCTCGCTCTGCCACGCGCCCACGCCGGGGTAGTTGCCATAGCGGTTGAAATAGATGGAGTCGTCACCCGTGTGGTTAAAGACGCCGTCCAGAATGATGGAAATGCCCAGCTTCTCGGCCGCCTCGCACAGCTCAGTAAAGTCCTGCTCGGTGCCCAGGATCGGGTCGATCTTGGTGTAGTCGGCCGTGTCGTAGCGGTGGTTGCTCGCGGCTTCAAAGATGGGGTTGAGGTAGATTGCCGTAAAGCCCAGCTCGGCGATGCGGGGCAGGTCTTCTTGGATGCCCTTGAGCGAGCCGCCGTAGAAGTCCCAGGTCTTGATGGAACCGTCTTCGGCGCGCTCGTACACGGGCGGCTCGTTCCAATCCTCGACCATGCGGCGCTGGATTCCGTTGCGCGGCTTTTCGACCTGAGCCAGCGTGCGCTCGCGCCAGTGCTCGTCGCGGGCGTAGCGATCGGGGAAGATCTGGTAGACCATGCCGCGCTCGTACCACTCGGGACGCACTTCGCGATGCTTGTAGACGGTAATCTGGAATGACGGCACCTCAGCGTAGTCGTAGGTCACACCCTCGCCGCCGGTGCGGCCCTGCGGTGCGCCCAGGCGAACCTCGGGCTGGCCCTCGATATTGCAGATAAAGCTGTACCAGATAAGACAGGGCTCGGTACACTCAAGCTCTACGGAAAATATGCCGTCGCCTTCGTGCGTCATGGGATACCGAGACTCGCCGATCTCATCGACCCAAGTGCGCAGGGTGAGCGTTGCCTGGTTGGGGTCGGCATCCTCCAAGATCACCGAGAGCGAAAGGGTAGTTCCTGTGGTCACAGCGCCAAACGGAGTGCGAAACTGCGGTAGGCGGCTGTTGTGTATCAATCTCATAGTACGGTCCAGTTCAATAGAATCATGGCCTGCTGGCCATGGGCTTTACGCACAGGATGTAAGTATATCTGTTGTACACAGGCTGTATAAACAACATCCGTTTACCATCGGCGAACGGTTGTCCTAGAAAATCGTTTTACCTCATCTATAGAACAAGGGGTGTCGCACTAAACGACACCCCTTGTTTATTGAGGATTAGATTGTGGATCGTCCGGACTAGCGGCGCTTGCGGGTGGCCGTTGCCTTGCGGACGGAGGTCTTCTTGGTCGGAGCCTTTTCCTCGGTCGAAGCGGCGGGGGAGACCGGGGCCTTCTTGGCGGGCTCGGCCTTAGGCTCGGCCTTTGCCGTAGCCTTCGGAGTGGTCTTGACCTCAGCGGGCTTCGGTGCCGGCTTGGCCTTTACTGCGGGCTTGGGCTCCTCTTTGACAGCGGCGGCCTTAGCCTCTGCCTTGGGAGCGGCAGCCTTGGCCGTGGTCTTTTTGGCCGTCGTCGTCGCGCGCTTGCGCGTGGTGGTCTTGGCGGTCGGCTTGGCCTCGACGGTTGCCTCCGCCTTGGACTCTGCAGGCGTCTCCTCGACCTTGGCTGCCGGCTTTGCGGCTGCCTTGGTCGCGGCGGCCTTCGCGGTCGTCGACTTCGTTGCCGTGGTCTTCTTGGCAGCTGTTGCCTTCTTGGCGGTCGTGGTCGTCTTCTTGGCAGCGGTCTTTGCCGGAGCCTTGGCGGCCGGTTTGTCCTCAGCGACCTCGGCCTTTACCTCGGGAGCAGCCTCGGCCTCGGCGGCCTTCTTGGCAGCGGCGGTCGTGCGCTTGCGCGTGGTCGTTGTCTTGGCAGCCGTTGTTTTAGTCGCGGCGGCCTTGACCGTCGTAACCTTCTTAGCGGTCGTCTTACGGGTCGTGGTCTTCTTAGCTGCGGGCTTTGCAGCGGGCTTGACCTCGTCCTCTGCCTCAAGAGCAACCTCAGCCTTCACCTTAGGCTCGGCCTTTGCGGGCTCAGCCTCAACCGGCTTCTCTTCGGCCTTGGGCTCCTCAGCGGCCACCGGCCCAGCAACAGCTTCAGTCTCGTCGACAACAGCCGCCGGCCTCTCAATCTCCGGATGCATAAAGAAGTACAGGTCCAGATACTTGTCGGCCGAGCGCGTCCAGCTAAAGTCCTGGCTCATGGCCTGCGTGACCAGCTGGTTCCAGGCGTCGCGGTTGTCCCAGAACAGGCGTGCCGCGCGGAACACGGCGTCGCCCATCTCGTCGCCGTTAAAGTTGCTAAACGAGAAGCCCGTGCCCTCGCCGGTAAACTCGTTGTACGGGATCACAGTGTCCTTCAGGCCACCGGTCTCGCGCACGATGGGTAGGGTGCCGTAGCGCATGGCGATGATCTGCGACAGGCCGCAGGGCTCAAACTTCGAAGGCATCAGGAACATATCGGCGGCAGCGTACATGCGCTGCGACAGCGCCGGATCGAACTCGATGCGCGCGGCCATGGTGCCGGGGTACTTGTCCTGGAAGTAGCGCAGACCGTCCTCGTAGTCGCGGTCGCCGGTGCCCAGCACGGCCACCTGAACGCCGCCGGACAGGATGCGGTCGAGCGCGTACATGACCAGGTCCATGCCCTTCTGGCGCGTCAGGCGCGTGACCATCACCATAAGCGGGCGGTCGTCGCGCACCTCGAGCCCCAGTTCCTCCTGCAGCTTGGCCTTGCACACGGCCTTGCCGGAACGGTCGTCAACCGTGTAGTTGGCGGCAATGCGCTTGTCGGTTGCCGGGTCAAAGGCCGCCACGTCAATGCCGTTGAGGATGCCCTGCAGCGCGTAGGAACGCTCGCGCAGTACGCCGTCCAGGCCCTCGCCAAACTCGGGCGTCTGGATCTCGCTCGCGTAGGTGGGGCTCACCGTGGTGATGGCGTCGGCATAGTGCAGCGCGCCCAGCATGTAGTTGATGCTGCAGGCGTCGCAGCGCAACTGCGTGGCGGCCGCGGGAATATGCGCCACTCCCAGGATGTCCTCCATCACGGTGTCGCTAAACTGGCCCTGGAACGCAACGTTGTGGATCGAGAACACAGTCTTGACGCGGTCGTACAGCGGCAGGCCCTGGTAGAACTCGCGCAAGAACACGGGCGCCAGTGCCGTCTGCCAGTCGTTACAGTGCAGGATGTCGCACTCAAAGCCCTCGGGCAGGTGCTGCAGGCTCTCGGTAATGGCCTTGGAGAAGAACGCGAAGCGCTCGCCGTCGTCGAAGAAGCCGTACGGATAATCGCGCGCAAAGTAGCGCTCGTTGTCTATGAACATATAGGTGACGCCGTCGTGCTCGAGCTTCTCGAGACCGCAGTACTCATTGCGCCAGCCTAGGCTCACGTAAAAGTCGGAGAAGTGCTCCATCTGCGCCTTGTACTCGTCCTTGATGGTGGCGTACTTGGGCACCATCACGATGACTTCGGCGCCGGCGCGCACAAGCGCCGCAGGCAGCGAGCCTGCCACGTCGCCCAGGCCACCGGTCTTCACAAACGGTGCGCACTCGGCCGAGGCAAACACGATCTGCATCTTTTTGCTGGAATCAGCCATATTGTCTCCCATGTTGCAATTCGAGAATAGCCGCCTGGCGCTAACCGGGCGGCTATTCTACATGTTACGAGCGATGTTGCAGTGCCAACGTTAACGTACGATGGTGGTATCGGAAGTTAACGGAGCCTTGCCCAGCACCAGGATGTTCTCGGGCGTGCCGCGAAGCTCGGTGTTGGTGGGAACCACGTTGTTCTTGTCCAGGATGGCGTTCTCAACGCGGGCGCCACTCTTGATGATGCAACTCTGGTTGATGATCGAGTTGGTCACCGAAGCGCCTTCCTCGACCACGACGCCGCGCGACAGGATCGAGTTGCGCACGGTGCCCTTGATGATGCAGCCGGCCGAGATGATCGAGTTGCACGCGTGGCTACCGGTCGCATAGCGCGAAGGCGGCACGTCGTGAGCCTTGGTCAGGATCGGGCGCTCGGGATCGAAGAGCTGGTCGGCCACGGTTTGGTCAAGCAGGTCCATGCTGCGGCGATACAGCGACTTCTCACTAAACACGCCCACGACCTCGCCCTTGTACTCGTAGCTGCACACGTCGATGTTGCCAAAGTCGCCCTGGAGTGCCTCGAGCAGGTCCAGATAGTCGGCGGCCTGGTAGTGGTCGATAATCTCGAGCAGCGTCTCGCGGTTGACGATGCAGCAGTCCATAGAGGCGTTGTCGCCGTACGCGACGCCAGCGCTCACGCCCGTCAGGCGACCGTTCTCGTTAATCTCGAGTTTGGTCTCGTCATCGACGTTGCGCGTGGCCTTGCAGTACACCACGGTCATCTGGGCGCCGGAGTTCTCGTGCGCGTCGATGATGGTGTTGAGATCCATGTTAAAGATGATGTTGGTGCCCATCATCACAACATAGGGCTTGTCCGAGCGCTGGAACAGCGTCTTGTTGGAGATGATGTCGCGCAGCAGGAAGCGCATGCCGCCCTTGGTGGTGCCATACGCGTTGCCGGGCACCATGAACAGGCCGCCCTTCTTGCGGTCCAGGCCCCAGTCCTTGCCCGAGCCAACGTGGTCGATCAGCGAGCGGTAGTTGCCCGGCATGACGACGCCGACGGTCTTAATGCCGGCATTCATCATGTTGGACAGCGGAAAGTCGATCAGGCGGTAGCGGCCCAAAAAGGGAACGGACGCGATGGGGCGGTCCTTGAGCAGGACGCTGCCGTAGCTCGAAGAGTAGTTAGCGGTGATATAACCGATGGCCTTGCGATTGATCATCGGATCATTCCCCCTTCCCGATAACGACGTCATTTCCAACGACGGCCGTATCCTTGGTGGTATCGACAGAGCCGAGCTTCACGCCCTCTTCGACCGTGGAGTTCTCGCCCAAAATAGCGCGGCAGATGTGCGCGCCGCTCTTAACGTGCGCACCCGGCAGCAGCACGGAGTCCTCGACCACGGCGCGCTCCTCGATGATGACATCGGTCGAAAGGATCGAGTGGCGAGCGGTGCCGTAGATCTTGCAGCCGTTGGAGACCAGGCAGTCGTCCAGGCGGCCGTCCGGGCCAATGTAGTGCGGCGGACGCGTTGTGATGTTGGACATGATGGGGAAGTTCTTGTCAAACAGATCGAACTCGGGGTTGTTGCCCAGCAGGTCCATCGAGGTCTCATGGAAGCTGGCGATGGTGCCGACGTCCTTCCAAAAGCCGTGGAACTCGTAGCTGTACAGGCGCTTGCCCTCGCCAAGCAGCTTGGGGATGATGTCCTTGCCAAAGTCGTGGCTCGAGCGCTGGTCCAGAGCGTCCTCCTCGAGCGCCTCGATCAGCACGTCGGCCGAGAAGATGTAGATGCCCATGGACGCGAGGTTCGAATCGGGCTTATCGGGCTTCTCGGTGAACTTGGTGATGCGGCCGTCCTCGGGGTCGGTGGTCAGGATGCCAAAGCGGCTGGCCTCCTCCCACGGCACGGGCATAACGCTCACCGTGAGGTCGGCGTTGTTCTCAATGTGCGTCTTGAGCATCTTGCGGTAGTCCATGCGATACAGGTGATCGCCCGAAAGAATCAGGACGTACTTGGGGTCGTTGGCCTTGATGTAGTCGAGGTTCTGCGTAATGGCGTCGGCCGTGCCCGCATACCAGGCGCCGCCGGTCTGCGTCTCGTACGGCGGCAGAATCGACACGCCACCGTCGCGGCTGTCCAGATCCCACGCCTCGCCGGAGCCCACGTAGGCATGCAGCAGGTAGGGGCGATACTGCGTCAGAACGCCCACCGTGTCGATGCCCGAGTTGGAGCAGTTGGAGAGCGAAAAGTCGATAATGCGGAACTTGCCACCAAAGCTAACCGCCGGCTTAGCGATCTTTTGGGTGAGTGCCCCCAATCGGCTGCCCTGTCCTCCTGCGAGGAGCATCGCGATGCATTCTTTCTTACTCATCGATTTCTCCTTCTGTCATCGATGTTCCTAAACCCATTAGCGACGGGCGCGGCGCAACGTCACGCACGTCGAGTAATGCCGTGCTGGCATAGGGGAGCTCGCGGCCTTTACGCGTGCCAGATTTCGTCGCGGTACTCGCGAATGGTGCGGTCGCTCGAGAACCAGCCGCTCGAGGCGGTGTTGAGCAGCGCCTTGCGGTTCCAGGTCTCCTGGTCGCCATAGCTGCCGGTGAGCTTCTCCCATGCATCCACGTAGCTGCGGAAGTCTGCCATGACCAGGTCGGGGTCGTTGTTGTTCATGAGCTCGTTGTAGATGCTCTCAAAGTTGCCCGAAAGACCCGCGAAGGTGTTGTCCTTAAGCTCGTCCATCACGCGGCCCAGGCGCTCTCGATCGCCGTTGAGGGTATCCCACGCAAAGTAGCTGTTCGATGCCCAGAGCTGCTCGACCTCGGGAGCGGTCAGGCCAAAGATGGCCTCGTTCTCGCGACCGGCCAGGTCGGCGATCTCGATGTTGGCGCCGTCGAGGGTGCCCAGCGTAATGGCGCCGTTCATCATGAGCTTCATGTTGGACGTGCCCGAGGCCTCCTTGCCGGCCGTGGAGATCTGCTCCGAGATCTCGGCGGCGGGGTAGATGAGCTGGGCGTTGCTCACACGGAAGTTGGGGATAAAGCAGACCTTCATGACCTCGTTCACGCGGGCGTCGTTGTTGATGACGTCGGCCACGGAGTTAATGAGGCGGATGGTCTCCTTGGCAAAGGTGTAGCTCGAGGCAGCCTTGCCGCTAAAGATGAAGGTCGTCGGCGTCACGTGGAAGTTGGGATCGGCGATGCGACGGTTGTAGATGTCCATCACCTTCATGATGTTCATGAGCTGGCGCTTGTAGGCGTGGAAGCGCTTCACCTGAACGTCGAAGACGGTGTTGGGGTCGATGACCAGACCGGTCTCGGCCTTAACGTAGGCGGCCAGACGCTCCTTGTTGGCGCGCTTGGAGGCTCCCACGGCCTTCAGGAACTCGGTGTCGTTCTGGAACTCCTTGAGTTTCTCCAGCTCAAAGGCGTCCTTGAGCCAGCCATCGCCAATGGCCTCGGTTACGAGCTTGGAATAGGTGGGGTTGGCCTCGGCAAAGAAGCGACGGTGCGAGATGCCGTTGGTCTTGTTGTTGAACTTCTCGGGCGTCAGGGCATAGAAGTCCTTGAGCACGATGTTCTTGATGATATCGGAGTGAATCTTTGCCACGCCGTTGACGCTGTGGCTGCAGATCACAGACAGGTTGGCCATGCGAATCTCGCCGTCCCACAGAATGGCGGTCTGGCGCAGACGCTCCTGCCAGCCCTCCTGCGTGGTGTCGAACGACTCGTGCCAACGACGGCTGATCTCGTCGATGATCTGGTACACGCGGGGGAGGAGCTTGGAGAACGTGCCGATGGGCCACTTCTCCAGAGCCTCGGGCAGGATGGTGTGGTTGGTGTAGCTCACGACCTGCGTCACGATGTTCCAGGCGTCGTCCCACTCGAGCTTCTTCTCGTCGATGAGGATGCGCATGAGCTCGGGGCCGCACATGGCGGGGTGCGTGTCGTTGGTGTGGATGGCCACAAACTGCGGTAGCAGCTCCCAGTTCTCGCCGTGCTCCTTCTCAAAGGTGTCGAGCAGGCTGTAGATGCCGGCCGAAACAAACAGGTACTCCTGCTTTAGGCGCAGTAGACGGCCGTGCTCGCCGGCGTCGTTGGGGTAGAGGATGGCGCTGATGGCCTCGGCCTCGGCGCGCTCGGCGTCGGCCAGGGCGTAGTCGCCGCGGTTGAAGGCCTCCAGATCGAAGTGCTCCTCGACCGGCTCGGCAGCCCATACGCGCAGTTTGTTGACGGTCTCGCCGGCATAGCCCACCACGGGGATGTCATAGGGGACGGCCAGGATATCCTGCGTGTCCACCGTGCGGTAGAACGTGCGGCCGTTCTCCTCAAAGCCCTCGACGTGGCCACCAAATTTAATGGTCACGGCCTTGTCCTGACGACGGACCTCCCAGGGATAGCCATGAGTGAGCCACTCGTCGGTGGCCTCGACCTGGCTGCCGTTGACGATCTCCTGCTTAAACAGGCCGTAACGGTAGCGCATGCCGTTGCCGTAACCGGCAATGCCCTCGGCTGCCATGGAATCCAGGAAGCACGCGGCCAGACGGCCCAAGCCACCGTTGCCCAGTGCCGGATCGGGCTCCTGGTTCTCGATGACGGACAGGTCAAAGCCCATGTCGTCGAGCGCCTCGGCGACCATGTCGCGCACGCCAAAGTTAAGCAGGTAGTTGTCGAGCAGACGGCCGATCAAAAACTCGATCGAGAAGTAGTACACGCGCTTCTTGCCCTCGGCGGTCGCACGGGCGTCACTCTTGGTGGCGACGGTGCGGGCCTTCTCGGCCACGAGCTTGGCCAGGGCGTTAAAGCGGTCGAGGTCGCTGGCGGCTTCGATGCTCTTGCCGCTAATGCTCATGACGGCATCGCGATAGAGCTCGGTAAACTCCTGCTTGTTGTCGAAGATCTTATTCATACGTTCCTTTCCCCCGGGGATGGTTCTCCCGGAACGGTTATGACATTTATCCTACGCCCCCACGAGGCGGGTAATTACGGTAGTAACGCCTTTGTTACGCTTTCTTGGCAGGAGCCTTAACAGCAGCTGCCTTGGCCTTGGTAGCAGCCTTTTTGGCGGCTGTCTTTTTGGCCGTGGTGGACTTAGCCGAAGCCTTGGCGGCGGACTTGACAGTCTTCGCCTTGGCCGGAGCCTTCTTAGCGGCCGCGGTCTTGGGCTTTACCGTGGACGTGCGCTTGCGCGTCGCCTTCTTGGGCTCCTCGACCACGGGCGGCTTGTAGCTGCTGGGACCGCGGCGCTTAAGCACCACGCCAGCCAGGCCGGGCACCTTCATCTCGATGGAGTCCATCTGCCCGTTCCAGGGATAGGGCTCGCTCGAGCAGGTGTAGGGCTCCTCACCGGCGTATCCGCTGCCGCCGAACTCGGGGCGGTCGGAGTCAAAGATGACCTCCCAGTCACCCTCGCGCGGCACGCCCACGCGGAAGCTCTCGTAGCTCGCCGGGTCAAAGTTGATCAGGATCACCAGGTCGTCATCGACGTCCTCGCCCTGGCGCACAAAGCTCACGATGGACTGCTTGGAGTTGTCCGCGTCGATCCAGGTAAAGCCGTCGTCGGTGTAGCCGCGCTCGTACAGAGCGGGCTCGGCGGTGTACAGGTGGTTGAGCGCCTTGATAAAGGCCTGATGATGACGGTGGGTCTCGTACTCTTCGGTCAGGAACCACTGGATGGACTCGTAGTAGCGCCATTCAATAAACTGGCCGATCTCGTTGCCCATAAAGTTGAGCTTGGCACCGGGGTGCGTCATCTGGTAGAAGGCCAGCGTGCGCAGGCCGGCAAACTGGCGCCACCAGTCGCCCGGCATGCGGCCGATCAGCGAGCACTTGCCGTGCACGACCTCGTCGTGGCTCAGCGGGCAAATAAAGTTCTCGGTAAAGGCATACATAATGGAGAACGTGAGCAGACCGTGGTTGCCGGGGCGCCACGGAAAATCAGTCTGCATGTAGTGCAGGGTGTCGTTCATCCAGCCCATGTCCCACTTGTAGTGGAAGCCCAGACCGCCGTCCTGCGGCGGATAGGTCACGAGCGGCCACGCGGTGGACTCCGCGGCCATCATAATCACGTCGGGGTAGTGAGCCTCCACGGCGCAGTTGACCTGGCGGATAAACGCGCTGGCGTCCAGGTCCTCCTCGGTACCGTACTTGTTGAACTTCTTTTGGCCCGGATCGTCGATGCCAAAGTTCAGATACAGCATGCTGGACACGCCGTCCATGCGAATGCCGTCAACGTGGAAGTTCTCGAGCCAATAAAGCACGTTAGAGACAAGGAAGGAGCGTACCTCGCCGCGGGCGAAGTCAAACTTGTGCGTGCCCCAGTTGGGATGAATCTCGTGCTCAAACAGCATGTGGCCGTTAAAGGTGGCAAGGCCGTGGGAGTCGGCGCAAAAACCGCCGGGCACCCAGTCCATAATCACGCCGATGCCCGCCTCGTGGCATGCATCGATAAAGTGCATGAGCTGCTGCGGGTTGCCGTAGCGCGACGTGGCGGCGTAGTAGCCGGTCGTCTGGTAGCCCCAGGAGCCGTCGAAGGGATGCTCCATAAGCGGCATGACCTCGATATGCGTGTAGCCCATGTCGCGCACGTAGTCCACGAGCTCCACCGATAGGTCGTCGTAGGTGTAAAACTCACCGCGCTGCGCGGGGAAGGGGTCCATGGGGCCGGGGTAGTTGCCGTACTCGTCGGGCTCGCCCTGCGGCGCATCGCCGTGGCGCTTCCACGAGCCAATATACACCTCGTAGATGTTAAGGGGCTGCGACATGTGGTTATGGCTGGCGCGGCGCTTGAGCCACGCGGCGTCGTTCCACTTGTAGCCATCGAGGGTCCACAGCATGCTCGCCGTTCCCGGAGGGCACTCGGCCTTAAAGGCGTATGGATCGGCCTTGTAGAGCTTTTCGCCCTCGTTGGTCTCGATGAGGTATTTATAGAGCTGGCCCTGCTCGGCGCCAGGAATAAACCCTTCCCAGATAGCGCTCGTATGCACGGGCACCAGCGGGTTGGCTTGCTCATCCCAGTCGTTAAATTCGCCAATGACATGGACGCTCTTTACATCGGGCGCCCAAACGCAAAAACGCCAGCCGCGCGTACGGTTCTGCGTGTCGGGGTGCGCGCCCATCTTTTCCCAGCTGCGCTCCCACGTGCCAATGCCAAACAGATAGACATCGTCTTTGGTGAGCTCCGGCGCGTGCGGGGCGGCTTTACGGGTAGTAGGCTTTTTAGTTGCTGGCTTTAGCTTTGTATCGCTCACGTTTGATCCCATCATGACGCGGCAGCGTGTTGCCTTGGTGACTAGATGCGAAAGGTCCAAGGCTGCACGAATCGAAGGGACGGCGATAGTTCTATGATTCGTTCCACCTCGCGTGCTCGGTGGAACTTTCGGCAAAAACTACGATAACACCTGTACGTTAGTTTTATGAACGAAAGTGGATTTGCGGTGGCGTTTAATCGGTAAGCGCCATGTTTATACCACTGGCAGAATTGCGATGGTAAAACTCTTGACAGCTTTACCAATTAGGGTTTCTAGATTGTTAGGTTTACGTTTGGTAAAACGTTTTTAGCAGGTTGTTTACCATTTGACATTGAAAGGCTCGTTTATGGACCGCATCGCTGCCCCAAGTGTTGCTTTTATTTTCGATTGCGACGGCACGCTGGTTAATAGCACCCCCGTTTGGGCCTATGCCCAGCCCGAGTTATTGCACCGCCACGGAGTTGACGTGACGGTCGACGATTTTGCCCAGTTTGAGCATTTGTCGCTCGAAGACGAGTGCCAGGCCTACCACGACACCTGGGGCATTGGCACAAATGGCGAGGAGCTCTACCGCGAGCTGAGCAATATTCTGATTGATGGGTACTCCAAGGTGCCGCCGCGCAAGGGTCTCCTGGCATTTTTGGAGCAGGCGAAGGCGGCGGGTATTGCCATGTGCGTGGCTACGTCCACGCC
>CAUAGV010000029.1 GCA_958428675.1 uncultured Collinsella sp. | reverse complement strand
AACGGGTCTTGTTGCCATCACTGTACTCGGAGAACACCAGATACCACCAGTCGCCCATCTTAAAGAGATCAGGCATTTCGAACATGGTGTACAGGCCCGGATTCCACCAGTCGCCCTGGAACTCCCAGGTATCCAGGTCCTTGGAGGTGAACTTGACCAGACGACCGGTCATCAGACGCTTGTCCTCGCCCACACGCGTGCCGAGGATGAGCATGTACTCTTCGTTCTCCTCATCCCAAAGCACAAAGGGATCGCGCCAGTTGCGGTCATCGTAACCCTCCTGGGGCGGAAGCAGCGTCTCGGCGATGTTCTTCTCCCACTTGACGGCGTCGTCACTCGTTGCGTGAAGAAGAACCTGCTTCATCAAGCGTGCCTTGACCTTATCGCGATTGCAACCAGTGTAGAGCGCATGGTACTTGTCGCCCACCTTAAACACCGTGCCGGCATAAACATACTGGTCGACTTCCTCGTCGCCGCCACGCTCAAGGCTCTCGCCAAAGTCTTTGTAATTGACGAAGTCCTTGGTTGTCGCGAGTGCCCAGCCAAACGGCTCTCCGAAAGGTCCGGGGTTTCGCGTGTCACGCTGATGATAGAGATAGAACGTGCCGTCCTCGCCGTACGGCATGATGTCGCCTACCCAAATTCCCTCAGGCTGGTAATACACCTTGTGCATCCGAGACTTCCTTTCTCACGAGATACTAACTCGGTACAACTGCAAGATATGTCAATCGTTTTCATATGTCAAACGTTTTCACACCAATACGTCTTTTCGCAGTTCCAGTCGTCGGCAAACGGTTGACATATGCCGGCGAACGGTCATCAGAGGTGTTTGAGGAATTCTTTTGGCACGGGATGAACTACGCGGTTTTACCCTCAATGAGTTCAACGGGGAGCTTGATATTCGATTCGGGCTTTTCGCCGTTAATAAGAGCAATGATGGATTGCGCCGCGAGCTCTCCGATGCGATCGATATCTTGGCGAACGGTTGTTAAGTCAGGCATAAACGTCATAGTGCGGCGGGCACCATCCGCGCCCACGACCTTAATATCGCCCGGAGCGCTCAAGCCGCGCTGCTTCATCACGTTAAGACAGATAGCCGCCATCGTGTCGTCTCCCGCAAAGATGCCGTCAATATCGGGGTTCTCATCGAGGATCTTCGCAACGACCGCGCTCTTTTCGTCGTCGGGCTTAACGAACTCGACCTCACGGACAAGCGCGGGCAAACCGGCCTGCTCAACAACATCGAGGTAGGCATCGGTACGCTTATTGGCAGGCATGCGCATGCGGCTATTGCTGCGCAGGCACAGGATGCGCGAACACCCGTCATCGATCAGGCGACGCGTGGCAAGTTCGCCGATACTATAGCTGTCGCTCGCAATCTGAACAGAGGCCTCGCCAAGGTCGCAGTCGATACCAACCAGACTCAAACCCATCTCGGCATACGCCTCGGCACCGATATTAAGCGAGTTGACGATGACGCCATCAACCATATTGCGTCGAAGCATGTCGATATAAGAGCGCTCAAGCTCGGGTCGATTGGCGCTATTGCACAGCAGCATCTTAAAACCGTTTTCGGCCAGGGTATGCTCAATGACTTGAACCACTTGGGCATGAAACGGACTGCTGACATAGGGGACGATCATACCGATAAGATTCAGGCGACCGTTGAGCATGGCACGGGCGATATCGTTGGGCGTATAGTTGATGCGCTTCATCGCGGCATGGACCTTATCGCGGGTCTCTTGGCTAATATAGCCGCGATTATTAAGCACGCGAGATACCGTAGTAGGCGAAACCCCCGCCACCGCCGCAACTTCCTTGATGCCAGGCTTAGCCGTATCCTTAGAACGAGCACTCTCGCGAGCCATAGCACCCTCCCCCATCAACATGTCATACGTTTACATACGAACAAAGCATACCCCAACAAGAGCGGGAAGACGGTAACAGTACAAGTAAGTAAACGACTCATCCAAATAATTAGGAGAGTTCCGCCTAAAGGGTGACTCCAAAGGACCCCACATGGCCGGTTTTGGGTTATTTTCCAAAACATCCCGCAGGACGCAAAGAGGCTCCGCCGCGCAACGCGCGCAGCGGAGCCTCTTTGCATGTCCGAGGACGTTTTGGGAAATAACCCAAAACCGGCCCCAGTAATCCTACAGGAGTTGAACCCTTTAGAACTTGTCGTGGAAGGTACGCGAAATGACCTCGTCCTGCTGCTCCTTGGTGAGCGTGTGGAAGTTCACGGCATAGCCGGAAACGCGGATGGTCAGCTGCGGGTACTTCTCGGGGTGAGCCTGAGCGTCGAGCAACGTCTCACGGTTGAAGACGTTGATGTTCAGGTGGTGGCCACCCTTCTCGGCGTAAGCGTCGAGCATGTGGACCAGGTTATCGGCCTGAGTCTCGGAAACTTCAGAAACCTTCATAATGTGTCTCCTTCGATTAATAGGCGCCGGCCGAAACCGGCGCGCTAATCAGTAATCGTTATTGTTAGTATAGCACTAACAATAGTTACTCGCCCAGCTGATCAAGGTCGATATCGCCAAAGAACACCTGGTCCTCCTTGCCGAGCGCACTCGGGATGATGGAGAAGGTGTTGGAGATGCCGTCCTGAGCATCGCGGAACGGGAGCTTGGAAACCGAAGACAGCGAAGCGATGGCGCCGTGGCTATCGCGCTTGTGCATGGGGTTAGCACCCGGGGCGAACGGCTGGCCAGCCTTGCGGCCGTCGGGCGTGGAGCCGGTCTTCTTACCGTACACGACGTTGGAGGTAATGGTCAGAACCGAGGTCGTAGGCACGGAGTTGCGGTAGGTATCGTTCATGCGGATGTACTCCATGAACTGGTGCACAACGTCGTGAGCGATCTGGTCGACGCGGTCGTCGTCGTTACCGTACTTGGGGAACTCGCCCTCGGTCTCGAAGTCGACGATGATGCCGTTCTCGTCACGGACGGGGTGGACCTTGGCGTACTTGATGGCGGACAGGGAGTCAGCCACGACGGAAAGGCCAGCGATGCCCGTAGCGAACCAGCGGTGCACGTGCTTGTCGTGCAGAGCCATCTGGATGCGCTCGTAGCAGTACTTGTCGTGCATGTAGTGAATGATGTTCAGCGAGTTGACGTACACGCCAGCGAGCCACTTCATCATGTCGTTGTACTTGGCCACAACGTCGTCGTAATCGAGCGTATCGCCCTCGACGGCGCGATACTTGGGGCCGACCTGCTTCTTGGAGACCTCGTCAACACCGCCGTTGAGTGCATACAGCAGGCACTTGGCCAGGTTGGCGCGGGCGCCGAAGAACTGCATCTCCTTGCCGATGCGCATGGAGGACACGCAGCAGGCGATGCCGTAGTCGTCGCCGTGGTAAACGCGCATGAGGTCGTCGTTCTCGTACTGGATCGAGGAGCTGGCGACAGAAGTCTTGGCGCAGAACTTCTTGAAGTTCTCGGGCAGACGGGTCGACCACAGAACGGTCATGTTGGGCTCGGGGCTGGTGCCCATGTTCTCGAGCGTGTGCAGGTAGCGGTAGCTCATCTTGGTAACGAGCGTACGGCCGTCGACACCCATGCCGCCGATGGACTCGGTGACCCACTGCGGGTCGCCGGTGAACAGGGCCTGGTACTCGGGGGTACGGGCAAACTTGACCATGCGGAGCTTCATGATGAAGTGATCCACGAACTCCTGGATCTGCTCCTCGGTGAAGGTACCGTTGGCAAGGTCGCGCTCAGCATAGATGTCGATGAACGTAGAGGTACGGCCGATGGACATAGCGGCGCCGTTCTGCTCCTTGACGGCAGCAAGGTAGGCGAAGTACATCCACTGGATGGCCTCCTGCGTGTTGGTAGCAGGGTTGGAAATGTCGAAACCATAGGTCTCGGCCATCATCTTGAGCTCGCCGAGGGCGCGGATCTGCTCCTGCAGCTCCTCACGGTCGCGGATGTTGTCGGCGGTCATGACCGTCGGAGTGGAAGCCTTCTGGGCCTCCTTGTCCTTGATCAGGTAGTCGACGCCGTACAGGGCAACACGACGGTAGTCGCCGATGATGCGGCCGCGGCCATAGGCATCGGGCAGACCGGTGATGATGTGAGCCGAGCGGCAAGCACGCATCTCGGGGGTGTAAACATCGAAGACGCCGGCGTTGTGGGTCTTGCGCTCAAAGGTGTAGCGCTCAACAACGTTCTCGTCGACCTTGTAGCCGTGCTGGCTGGCAGCCTGGCAAGCGATGCGGATACCACCGTTGACGTGCAGCGCGCGCTTGAGCGGCTTGTCAGTCTGGAGACCGACGATGGTCTCCTTCTCGCGGTGGGCGTTATCGATGTAGCCAGCGGGGTGGCTCACGATACCCGTAACGGTCTTGGTGTCCATATCGAGGACACCACCCTGCTCGCGCTCCTTAAGCAGCAGGTCGAGAACCTCGCCCCACAGCTCCTTGGTACGCTCGGTCGGACCTACGAGGAACGACTCATCGCCCTCGTAGGGGGTGTAGTTCTTCTGGATGAAGTCTCGGACGTCAACCTCTCCCGTCCAGATACCTTCCTTGAAGCCTTCCCATGCCTCCTGCATTGTGTAACCACGCTCCTAGTTACGTGTAATGCGGCGCTCTCTCACACCGCTACTTATTGAATTCTTGAATTATCGGCTTGCACTACCGGCTTCTTCCGTTCTTCACCACACGTTGGTACAGGGAAAAACGTTTGTCCACCTTGGAACTGCAACCCAAAACCCAAGATTTCACCCGTTTGAGAAGGATAACATAGCCACCCCCTTCATCAGGGCTGTTATATGTTTCTTTTTTTATACCATTAGGGCATTTTTAACAAATCCGCAGGAAATGCGAGCGTGAACAACTACCGTTCACCGATTTGTTTGGTTTTTTCCTTGCCTTTGTACGACGTTCACTCTAGCTGTTATGCCAGCTTTATCAGGGTAAAGTGTCCCAAAGACCCTACAGAAACTGCAGGGCGGCCACGGGATCCCCCGTGGCCGCCCTGTGGCGTAGCTAGTTTTTAGCTTTGATTACCGTTTGGCATTAGGCGGCTGCGGAGGCCTTGTCGGTCGTTGCCTTGCCGTTGCTCTGCTGGCCCTCAAAATGCTTGTAGCACCAGCTGGTGACCAGCGGGGTCAAAATAGCCGTAACGATTGCGCAGGCAGCAACCTGTGCCGTGGCCGTCGCGAGCACCGCGCCGCCGTACATGGCCTCGTTGACGCTTGCCATGGCAGCAGGCGTGGCCACATTGGCTCCGGCGCAGCTCGAAATGGCCGCACCTGCGACACCCGTACCGCCCGTGAGCTTATCGACCGCGATGACGGGAATTGCAAAGATCACCGAGCAGATCACGCCGAGCAGGATGCCGGGAAGACCGCCGTTGATAAGCTGGCCAAAAGTCATGGTCGAGCCCATGGCAAAGAAGACGAGCACGATGATGGCGGAAAGTGCCGGTGCCATCATCTTCTTAAAGCTGGGGAACAGGTTACCCAGAATAATGCCGACGACGATCGGCAGAATGGCGCCCACGAGCGACCAGCCGATCGGGGCCTGGCCGGCAGCGCCGAGCACGATCATCGTGACCGGAGGGCCGACAACCAGCGTGGTGATGGCGACAGCGCCACGCTCAGCCTCGTTGCCCATGGTACCCATCAGCCCAGCGTACATAGCGTTGTTGGCGCCGGTGCAAGCCGCCAGCATCACCATGGCAGAGATGCCAAACAAGTTGTCGTTGAACACATAAAGGATGAGCAGCGACATGGCAACGACCACGATCTGCTTGACGGCGATGATGATGGCGCCGCGGGCAGCGGCGGCAGGAGCGCTCTTAAACGAAATCGTCGTACCGACGATGAGCAAAAAAGCGCCCACGAGCGGGCCAGCGCCCTGCTGGGTCATGCCAAGCGTAAAGCTGCCGAGCGTTTTGAACAGGTCAGGGAATAGCGTGTTGAGCAGGCAGCCCAGCAAAAGCGGCACCAAAATATTGGCACCCGGGATGGAGGACATCTTAAAGAACGGCTCCTTTGCCGCCGGCGCCTCCACCGCAGTCGATTCACTCATATATATCTCCTTTGGATGCATGCGAATCGTAGCCGCACGCGCCTATGTCAGAAAGAAGGCGACGGTCCCGAGTCGCAGGAGCCGTCGCCGAATAATCGTCGCGGGGTATTACCCGTCCAGGACGATGCCGCCGTCGCAGTCACCGATCTCGCCGTTCACGAAGCTGGCGAGATCGGAAGCGAAGAACAGCACCATCTGCGCAGGCTCGCTGGCCTGGGCGGCGCGGCCCAGAGGAATACCGTTGATGATGCGCTGAGAGTTCTCGTCAGAGAGAATCGAGGTCATATCAGTAAGGGTGAGCGACGGGCACACGGCGTTGCAGCGAACGCCAAACTTGCCGCCTTCCTTGGCGACTGCCTTGGTTAGACCGTTAACACCGGCCTTGGAGCTCGCGTAGGCCGCGGTGCCGAGCAGGCCACCGCCGATCTTGCCAGCAACGGAACTCACGTTGACGATAGTGCCGGCATGGGCCGCCTTAAAGTGCGGGTACACGGCGTTCATCATGGTAAAGGTGCCGTTGAGGTTGATGTCGATGGTGCGACGCCACTCGGTGTCATCGATCTCATCGAACTTCTTGGTGCTGATGACGCCAGCGCAGTTGATCAGGATGTTGGTTTGCGGCAGGTCCGTAAAAATCTGCTCGACAGTCTCGCGCGCCTTGGGTGCATCGGCGACATCGAGCTGATAGAACTTGTTGCCCTCGCCAAGCTCGGCCACCGCGGCCTCGCCCTTAGCAGCGTTCCTTGCGATGAGCGCGACATGTCCGCCGCCCGCGACGATGCCCTTGGCGATCTCGAGGCCAATGCCCTGAGTGCCGCCCGTGACAATCGCGGTCTTGCCCGTGAAGTCAAATGCCATGACTCCATCCCCCTTTATATAAGGTGTCTCCTCGCGGGAAGTTGGAGCATCGCACGTGGCGATTATATGAGTCCCAGTCGTCATGGTGGTGACAACCCCTCGCCTAACCGCGTGCATAATAGTTCTTTGAAACGCTACAATTATTGAATTATTTTAATTCTTTATACGCTCTTTATATTACCTAGCAACCAGGTATTTTTTTTGGGACATGCCCAGAGATCTACCCCTAACTTTGCTGATACCGACGGTGTACGGAGGTCGCCTAAAGATTGTTTTCTAGGCATGACCCAAAAATCTACCGTATAGGGTGCGCGTGCAAGGGTATCATCTTTCACCGGAAATAGTTTCTAGTGTTAGGGGTTTTCGATGGAAGATACCGATTTCCATGAGCTTGGGCGTCAGCTCTTAACTGAGTTTGGCAGCATGCATCAGCGAATTTCGCGCTTTGCGGACAAAGCTCTCGGCGGCGAGATGGCCGTCATGCGCGCCCTCATGCGCGCCGGCGGCTCACTCACACCGAGCGAACTCGCCGATCGTGCCTGGGTTTCGAGCGCCCGTATCGCCAATATCCTGCGCGCCCTCGAGGCCAAGGGTTGGGTCGAGCGCGAGCACTCAAAGACCGACCGTCGTCGCGTACACGTCACGGTGACCGACAAGGGATTCCAGGTCATCGAAATCAAACGCCGGGAATTCGAGGACCGCACCGCGGCCTTCCTCGAGCAGCTCGGCGAAACAGATACCCAAGAGATGGTGCGCCTTCTAAGACGTGCCAACGAAATTATCGACCGCAATCAAGAAAGGAGAGATGCCGAGTGAGGATTCTCAAGCTCTTTAAAAAGCATATCCTGGCACTACTCGCAGCTATCGTACTCATCGTAATCAGCTGCAACGCCGATCTGGCGCTGCCTACCTATATGAGCGACATCGTCGACGTGGGCGTGCAGCAAGGCGGTATTGCCTCGCCCGTGCCCGACACCATTCGCGCCGAATCGCTCGACGACCTCAAACTCTTTATGAGCGCCAAGGACGCCAAAGCTGTGGAGGCTGCGTTTGGCAAGGCAGACAAAAACGGGATTCGCACGTACAAGAGAACCGAGGATGAGCGCGCCGACGGCAGCAAGCTCGCCGATATCATGAGCCTGCCCGAGACCGTCGTCCTTTCGCTCAACCAAGGCATCGACGCCAGCTCCATGGGCGACATGATGGGCGCGTCCAGCGAGAAAGACAACAGCGGCACCCAGACCATGCCTACGCCCGAGCAAATGGCAGCGATGACGCCCGACCAGCTCGCCGAGATGCAGCAAAAGGCCGCAGCGGCGCAGAATATGCAAAAGCAGATTGATGCCGACGGCGGTAAGATCACCATGAAGAGCCTGCGTCTGGGCATCGAGGGCGGTCTGGTAGACCAAAGCAAGCTCGTCGAGGGCGCCAACGATATGGCGGACAAAATGGGCTCCATGTCGGGCTCTATCGTCACTCAGCGCGCCGTGAGCTATGTGCAGGACGAGTACAAGGCGCAGGGCATCGACCCCGCCGACGTGCAGAACGCCTACTTGGGCCGCATGGCGACCACGATGTTTGGTCTGTGTCTGGTGTCGCTGGTCGCCACTATCCTGACCGGTGCCGTGGCTTCGCGCACCGCCTGCTCCATCGCCCGCGACCTGCGCCGCGAGGCCTTCAACAAGGTTATGCACTTCTCGCCGGCCGAGGTGGGCAAGTTTAGCCAAGCCTCGCTCATCACCCGCTGCACCAACGACATTCAGCAGATTCAGATGGCCGCGACCCTGTTTATCCGCATGTGCCTGATGGCCCCCGTCATGGGCATCGTCGCCATCATGCGCGTCCTGGCCAACCACACCGGCCTGGAGTGGACCATCGCCGTGGCCATCATCGCGGTCTCGGCCGTCGTTGGCGTGCTTATGGGCCTCACCATGCCCAAGTTCAAAAAGATGCAGAGCTTTGTGGACCGCGTGAACCTTACCGCCCGCGAGCTGCTCGACGGCCTTATGCCCATCCGCTCGTTCAACCGCGAGGAACATGAACTCGAGCGTTTTGACAAGGCGTCGCTCGACCTGATGACCACGCAGCTCTACACCAACCGAGCCATGAGCTTTATGATGCCGCTCATGATGCTCGTCATGAACTGCATCACCGTACTCATCGTCTGGTTTGGCGCCCAGGGCGTGTCCGACGGCGTGATGCAGGTCGGCAACATGATGGCGTTTATCTCCTACACCATGCAGATCGTCATGGCGTTTATGATCCTCACCATGGTTTCGGTCATCCTGCCCCGTGCCGAAGTCGCAGCCGAGCGCGTGGAAGAGGTCATCACTTGCCCCACGAGCATCAACGACCCCGTCTCGCCCAAACTGCCCGCGGCCAGCGCGCCGCGCGGTGAGCTCACCTTCCGCGACGTGAGCTTCCAGTATCCCGATGCCCGCGCCGACGTCATTAGCGGCGTGAACTTCACCACGCACGCCGGTCAGATGCTCGGCATCATTGGTTCCACGGGCTCGGGCAAGTCCACGCTCGTGCAGCTGATTCCGCGCTTATACGACGTCACGGGCGGCAGCATTTCGCTCGACGGCATCGACGTGCGCGACATGACCCTTTCCGAGCTGCGCCGCCGCATTGGTTACATCCCGCAGCAGGGGCGTCTGTTCTCGGGCACCGTCGAGAGCAACCTCAAGTTTGCCGGCGACATGGTAAGCGACGAGGACATGCACCGGGCGGCACGCATCGCCCAGGCCGAGGACTTTATCGCCGAGCGCGAGGGCGGCTACAACTCCCCCATCAGCCAGGGCGGCTCCAATGTTTCGGGTGGTCAGCGCCAACGCCTGGCCATTGCCCGCGCGTTGGCCAAAAAGCCCGAGGTCGTGGTGTTCGATGACTCGTTTAGCGCCCTCGACTACAAGACCGACGCGCGCCTGCGCGAGGAGCTGGCCAAAAACGTCACCGACGCCGCACTCGTGGTCGTGGCCCAGCGCATCGCGACCATCATGCACGCCGACCAGATCATCGTGCTCGACGACGGTCACGTAGTGGGCACCGGCACGCACGAGGAGCTGCTGCACGGCTGCCCGGCGTACCTGGAGATTGCACAGTCGCAGCTTTCCGCCGAGGAGCTGGGGCTTACCCAAGAAGAAATTGCAGCCGTCATGGAAGGAGGCGAGCGCTAATGGCAGACGAGACCAAGACTCAGATTCCCAAGCCCACCCGCCAGCGTGGTCCCATGGGCCGCATGGGTGGCATGCGCCGTGGCGAAAAGGCCAAGGACTTTAAGGGCACCATGAGGCAGCTGCTCGGCTATATCGGCCAGCACAAGATTGCCGTGTTTGCCGCCGTCGCCTTTGCCGTGTGCTCGGTCATCTTTAACATTGTGGGGCCCAAGGTGCTCGGCCAGGTTACGACTAAGCTGTTCGAGGGCTTGGTTGCCAAGGTCAACGGCACCGGCGATGTCGACTTTGCCTGGATCGCCAAGACGCTCGGCTTTTTGCTCTGTCTGTATCTGGCGAGCTCTGCCTGCAGCCTGATCCAAGGCTGGCTCATGACCGGCGTCACGCAAAAGATTTGTTATCGCATGCGCAAGGAGATCGCCGCCAAGATCGCCGTCGTTCCGATGAGTTACTTCAACGGCCACAGCAAGGGCGACGTGCTCAGCCGCATCACCAACGACGTCGATACGCTGGGTCAGTCGCTCAACCAGAGCGTGACGCAGCTCATCACGTCGGTGACGCAGATTATCGGCGTGCTCGTCATGATGCTTTCGATCAGTCTGCCGCTCACCGGCGTCACCGTGCTCACACTGCCGGCCGCCGCGATTATCCTGACCGTGATGATTCACTTCTCGCAGCCGTACTTCCGCGAGCAGCAGCAAGTCCTGGGCACCGTCAACGGCATTATCGAGGAGGACTTTGCCGGCCAGAACGTTATTCAGGTGTTCGACCGCGCCGAGGCCTCAATCGAGGAGTTCGACCGTCAAAACGACCGCCTCTTTATTAGCGGCTGGCGCTCGCAGTTCCTGTCGGGCCTGATGATGCCGCTTATGAGTCTGGTGGGCAACATGGGCTACGTGGGCGTCGTCGTGGTAGGCGCGCAGCTCGCGCTGACCGGCAATGCCACGCCCGGCGACATCCAGAGCTTTATCCAGTACGTTCGCAACTTTACGCAGCCGGTGCAGCAGCTGGGCAACGTGAGCAACACGATGCAGTCGATGGCCGCCGCCACCGAGCGCGTGTTTGAGTTCCTGGCCGCGCCCGAGGAGGAGCAGAAGGCCGACGCGCAGATTCCCGAGAAGCGCCCCGGCCACGTGGAGTTCGACCATGTCAAGTTTGGCTACACGCCCGACAAGACCATCATCCACGACTTTAGCTGCGAGGCGCAGCCCGGCCAAACCATTGCCATCGTCGGCCCCACCGGCGCCGGCAAGACCACGCTCATTAAGCTGCTGCAGCGCTTTTACGACGTGGACGGCGGTTCGCTGCGCGTCGAAGGCGTCGACGTGCGCGACTGGGACCGCGCGGCGCTGCGCGGCGAGTTTGCCATGGTGCTGCAGGACACTTGGCTGTTTAACGGCACCATCCGCGAGAACATCCGCTACGGACGCCCCGATGCGACCGACGCCGAGGTCGAGGCCGCCGCACGCGCCGCACGCTGCGACCACTTTATCCATACGCTCGCCGGTGGCTACGACTTTATGATCAACGAGGAGGGCACTAACCTGTCGCAGGGTCAGCGCCAGCTCGTGACCATCGCCCGCGCCATTTTGGCCGACCGTCCGGCGCTGATTTTGGACGAGGCGACCTCCAACGTCGATACCCGCACCGAGGAGCTCATCCAGCGCGCCATGGATGCGCTGATGCAGGGCCGCACGAGCTTTGTCATCGCGCATCGCCTGTCCACGATCCGCAACGCCGACGTGATCTTGGTGATTCGCGACGGCGACATCGTCGAGAAGGGCACGCACGACGAGCTGCTCGCCCAAGGCGGCTTCTACGCCGACCTGTACAACTCGCAGTTCGACGAAGCGGCGTAAATTCTGTCGCAAGGAACGAATAACGCCCGAGAACGGGGACGCAGGACAATCTGCGTCCCCGTTTTTGTTTTGCAGCCCTCGAACCGCCTCCCCTGGGACCTGATTGACGCCCTCCCTCAAGGCCCCGTGGACAAAAAATGGCAAATATGAGTACTGTCACCTTTTTAGTAACAGCCAAAACTGCCCCAAACGACCTCATTGCGGCCTAGATATGCCTTCAAATTGATCAAAATGCCCGGTAGCATGCTTCTGTGTGCCAACGTTAATGAACATATTTACTGTTGTGTCTATTATCTTGTAAGATCGATATGATACTACGCTAGCAACAGTACTCATATTTGCCATTTTTTGTCCACAGGGTATGCCGCAGAAGATCCAACTTGCTCCAGCGTGCCGTACGTTGGCCCTCCCCTTCCGGCGAGCGCCGACATTTCCCCAGATAAAACCGACCAAAATAAACCTGTCCCTTTTCGGCAGGTTTCACTTGCACTTTAGCGTGCGACAGCGGATAATGCCGAGCATTCGAGAATTCGCCAATTGTTGCCGTTAATTGATAAAGGAGGCCCCATATGGCCATGGAATTCAAGCGCAGGCTGCCGATCCCCATGGAGATCCGCGAGGAAATGCCGCTTTCCGCCGAGCTTACCGCCAGAAAGCAGGCATTCGACGCCGAGGTCGCCAAGGTCTTTACCGGCGAGGACGCACGCAAAGTGCTCATCATCGGCCCGTGCTCTGCCGACCGCGAGGATTCGGTGCTTGAGTACATGAACCGACTGGCCAAGACCGCCGAGGAGGTCAAGGACAAGCTCATCATCATTCCGCGCGTCTACACCAATAAGCCGCGCACCAAGGGCACCGGTTACAAGGGCCTGCTGCACAACCCCAACCCCGAGGCTCCCGACGACCTGCTCGAGGGCGTCAAGGCCATCCGCCATATGCACCTGCGCGTTATTGAGGAAACGGGCTTCTTCACCGCCGACGAGATGCTCTATCCGTCCAACTACCAGTACCTCGTTGACCTGCTGAGCTATGTTGCCGTGGGTGCACGCTCGGTCGAGAACCAGGAGCATCGCCTGGTGTCGAGCGGCATTTCGGTGCCTGTGGGCATGAAAAACCCCACCGCCGGTT
Organism: uncultured Collinsella sp.; assembly: GCA_958428675.1. GTDB lineage: Bacteria > Actinomycetota > Coriobacteriia > Coriobacteriales > Coriobacteriaceae > Collinsella. Next base: position 531 of record CAUAGV010000029.1, on the reverse strand, counting down.
CCACCACCGTCATGCTTAACTCCATCTACGCCGCCCAGGCACATCAAAGCTTCATCTTCCGCAACTGGGAGGTTGAGTGCGACGGCAACCCGCTCGCACACGCCGTCATGCGTGGCTACATCGGTCTCGACGGTCGCACCTACCCCAACTACCACTACGAGCACCTGGAGCGCCTGGCCGAGCGCTATACCGAGCATGCCGGCTACGCCAACCCGGCGGCGGTCATCGACTGCAACCACGACAACTCGGGCAAGCGCCCGCTGGAGCAGTACCGCATTTGCAAGGAGGTGCTCGACAGCTGCCGCCGCAACGAGTCTATCTCCAAGCTGGTCAAGGGCTTTATGATCGAGTCTTACCTTGAGGACGGCAACCAGCCGGTCGATGGCGGTGTCTTTGGTAAGTCGATCACCGACCCGTGCCTGGGCTGGGAAAAGACCGACTACCTCATCCACGAGATCGCGGAGCGGGTTTAGTTACGCGGGCCGCATTTGGACAATCTGACGTTCAACTTCAAGGGCGCGACCAGAAGGT
>CAUAGV010000028.1 GCA_958428675.1 uncultured Collinsella sp. | reverse complement strand
CCTCGTCCTGCCGCACGCGTCGATAACGACCGGCAAACGCGTGCCGTCACGTTCGACCAAAAAGCGCTCCCGCTGACGGCGCGAGCAGTCACGGCAACGGACCTGCCCCGTTGCATCCGTGGCGCAGGCGCCCTCGGCAGTCAGCAAGCAGTGCTCGCACACCATGAGCTCGGGACGGTCGGCATCGACAGGCCCCAAGACACCGGGGCAAGCGGCAAGCTCGGCAACACGCTCCGCATCATTGCCGAGCAACTCGGCCGACAAGTACACCCGCCCCGCACCGAGTCCGCGCAGCCAGGTAAGCGTGGCCCGATTGGCACAGAACACCGGCGCCGCCACGTCAAACGTTGTGCCCAGCTCGCGGGCCATCGCCACTTGTCCCAGATTGCGGCAGACGACGCGCCCGGCACGCTGCATAAGCGCCCGAGTCCGCTCGGCGTCGCCCGCGCGGCACACTTCGTCGAGCACCACCGTTGTATCGGACAGATCTCGCTCATCGCGCGGACCCACATCCATCAGCTCCCAGGCAAAGACCATACGAGCAAAATCCTCGCGCTTTGCCGGCCCCGCCGACCCCGCCAACTCCGTCGACGCACCGCCATCCACCGCAACGTCCTCAAAGGGCAGCACCTCAACGGCGCGCGCAACGGGCGCAATCGCATCCGCCTCGGCCCGCATGCGCTCCAACACCGCCGCTGTCTGATCCAACACGCCGGCGCTGCGAATCAGGTATACCTCGCAGCCCGTGTCCACCTTACGCTTGCAATGCACGACGACGCGCTTCCCCGCTGCGGCATCCACCGGGCAGGGCACCTGCGGCCAGCGCTTAGGCACATCGAGACGCGCGTCGACACCCGGATAAAACCGAATCTCGAGCGTGTCACCCGCCGCCACGGCGGAGTCGAGCTCAACGGTCACCTCTTCGTGGCCCACAGCGACCAAGCGCCCCACGCGCACGCCCTGGTTAATCGCACGCTCAAAGCTCATCAGCTCGGCACCCGAACGCCCTCGCAGGTACGCATCGGTAAACCCACGGTTAAACGACCTTCCCAGCTCGCGCTCAAGCTCTTCCACGGCACCGGGGTCCCACGCGCCGTCGCACAGCATATCGAGTGCCCGGCGCCACACCCGCACCACGTTGAATACGTAATCGGGGTTCTTCATGCGCCCCTCGATCTTGAGCGACGCCACGCCGGCATCTACAAGCTCAGGCAGATGTGCAATACCCAGATAGTCGCGCGGGCACAGCAGGCGATCTCCCTCGACGGCGACAACGCTCTGTCCCGCCTCGTCCACCAGGTCGTACGCCAGACGGCACGGCTGCGTGCAGTCGCCGCGCATCGCCGAGCGCCCACGCCGCAGGGCCGAGAACTCGCACGCCCCCGAATAGCCGATGCAAATCGCACCGTGGCAGAATACCTCGATGGGCACGCCCGTGGCACATAGCGCCGCAATCTCGTCGACCATCAGCTCGCGTGCCGTCGTCACGCGCTCGACCCCCAGCTCATCGGCGGCAAGTCGCACGGCACCCTCGCTATGAGCGCCCGCCTGCGTGGACAGGTGAATCTCGACCCCGGGAATCGCCGCGCGCAGCGCGCAGGCCAACCCGGCATCGGCCACAATCAGAGCATCGGCGCCCAGCTCCAGTGCATGAGCTCCCAACGCCACCGCGTCGGACAACTCATCGTCAAACACGGACACGTTGAGCGTCACGTACACACGCACGCCATGGGTATGCGCCACGGCGCAGCCGCGCGCAAACTCGTCGTCGGTAAAACCGTGTGCACTCACACGGGCGTTAAAGCCGCCCAACCCCGCATAGATGGCATCGGCGCCCGCGGCGATGGCCGCAAGCATCTGGTCGAGTCCGCCCGCCGGCGCCAGCAACTCGGGCAGCGCCGCACCGGCAGCATCCAATCCAGTCTCGTATTGTCCGCTCGGCCCCATCGCCCGAATCGCCATCGGCAAACTCCTTACCAAGGTATGCATTCACTCTGAAAAATGCCGTCTTCCAGCATACACGAGGCCTCGCGCGCCCCGTTTGGTTTATCGTGTAATAACTTATGTCCATCCTGCCCCGACGGCACATCCACCGTCCGGCACGACATACCTGGAGGTCAATATATGGGTCCTCGCCAACGACAGGGACACAGCCGTTCAAAGACGCACGCCCTGCCCATAATTCTGCTCTCGTTTTTGGGCTTTCTGCTGATTGCGGGCGTGGCGTTTGGCATCGGCATGGTCGGCAACGTCAACCGCTGGCTGTCCGATCTGCCCGACTACACCGACGCCAACGCGTATCTGGTGAGCGAGCCCACCGAGATCGTCGACTGCAACGGCAACAAGATCGCGAGCTTCTACACGCAAAACCGCAAGTCCATCACCAAGGACGAGGTCTCCCCCTACGTGCTGCAGGGCACCGTTGACGTCGAGGACGAGCGCTTCTACGAGCACGGCGGTATCGACCTGTGGGGTATCGCGCGTGCTGCGGTGGCAACCCTCGGTGGCGGGCACGAAGGCGCCTCGACTATCACCCAGCAGCTTGTGCGCAACACCATCCTGCAGGAGGAGCAGTTCGACTCGACCATTGAGCGTAAGGTGCGCGAGGCCTACATCGCCATCAAGATGGAGGACATGTACTCCAAAGACGAGATCCTCATGATGTACCTCAACACCATCTATTACGGCCACGGCGCCTACGGCATCGAGGCCGCAGCCGAGACCTATCTGTCCAAGAGCGCCGCCGACCTCACCCTCAGCGAGGCCGCGCTGCTCATCGGCCTTCCCAACTCGCCTTCGCAGTACGACCCCACGGTCAACCCCGACCTGGCGCTGTCTCGCCGCAACAAGGTTCTCGACAACATGCTGCGCCTGGGCCACATCACCCAGGAGGAGCACGATGCCGCACAGGCCGAGCCCATCACCCTCAACGTGACCGAGATTTCGGGCAGCGGCGTCGACGTATACTCGCAGCCCTACTTTGTCTCCTACGTCAAGCAGCTACTGGAGCAGGAGTTCTCGACCGACGTGCTCTTTAAGGGCGGCCTGACCGTCAAGACCACCATCGACCCCACGATGCAGCAGGTGGCAGAGAATGCCGTCCGCGAGCAGCTCGACACGCTCTCGCTTGACGGCCTGGACATGGGCATGGTCGTCGTCGACCCCAAGACCGGCTACATCAAGTGCATGGTGGGCGGCTACGACTACAACGCCGACGAGAACCACGTAAACCATGCCACGGCCAAGCGTCCCGTCGGCTCCACCTTTAAGGCCTTTACGCTGGCAACTGCCATCCAAAACGGCATGAACCCCAACGTCACCCTCAACTGCAACTCGCCGCTCAAGGCCAAGGGCACCACAACCGAGGTACAAAACTACGCCAATCAAAGCTACGGCACCATCACGCTTAAGCAGGCGACGGCATACTCCTCCAACACCGGCTACATCCAGGTGGCGGAAGCCGTCGGCAACAGCAAGATCATCTCGCTCGTCAAAAAGCTCGGCATCGACCCCGCCAAGGACAACATCGAGGACGTTCCCGTCATGACCCTCGGCACCGGCTCGATCTCGCCGCTCGAGATGGCCGCCGCCTACGCGACGTTTGCCAACGGCGGCTACTATCGCCAGCCGATCGCCATCACCGAGATTGACTCTCGTACCGGTTCGGTGCTGTACCAGCACACCGACAATCCCTCACAGGTGCTTACCGAGGGCGAGGCCGCCGCGGTCACCGATGTTCTGTCCGGCGTCATGAAGGGCAGCGGTACGGGTGCTGCCGGCGCTCTGAGTGTCAACCAGCCCTATGCCGGCAAGACGGGCACCACCGACAACACCACCAACCTGTGGTTCTGCGGCTATACCCCGCAGCTGGCATGCGCCCTGTGGACCGGCTATTCCGCGGGCGAGATCCCCATCCAAAAGTACGGCACGGACCTGCTGGGCGACAGCACCAACCTGCCTGTCTTTAAGCGGTTTATGAACACCGTTCTGACCGGTACCGAGCGCGAGGAGTTTGCGACCGGAACGGCGCCCACCTACAAGAACAACAGCGTCTGGAAGTTCTACGGCACCAACAACACCAAGAAGTCGGAGAACGACGACAAGGACGAGGACGAGGACGAAGAGGAAGAGGAAACCACCACAACGACTACCACGACGACCACGACCACCGAGACCACGGGCGGCGACACCACCGGCGGCACCGGTACGACCGGTGGCTCGACGGGCGGCTCCACTGGTGGTTCGACCGGCGGCGATGGCGGCACGCCTACGCCTACGCCCACTCCAGACCCCTCGCCCACGCCTGACGATACGATCGGCTAAGAAGTACGCGACTAAAGCCAACAAGGCCCCGAGCAGCTTATTGAACTGCTCGGGGCCTTTTAGTTTGAAACGACCTGGAGGGCGGTCTTTATACCGGCAAACAAAAAGGGGGTACCGACCAACGTCGATACCCCTTACAAGCCACTATGTCAGCGCACACAATGCCGAACGCACGACCCGCACGCCTACTTGCGAGAATTGCTCAACTTATTGATCAGCGCCTCGAGACGCTCGCCGTCCTCGGCCGTCTGGGCAATAACCAAAATCGTATCGTTGCCGGCAAGCGAGCCAAGCACATCGGGCAACTCTGCCGCATCAACGGCGGCGGCGATGCCGGAAGCCGTGCCAGGCTGAGCCTTGATCATAACCAGATTATCAGTACGCAGAACGCCCGTTACGAGCTCGGAAACCATACGTTGCAGGTGCAGGTCCTCTGCCAGAACATAGATGCCCTCAGGGAGCTTACGCAGCCCCATATCGGCAATATCGCGAGAGACAGTCGCCTGCGTGCAATCAAAGCCCATAGCACGGAGCTCATCGACCAGCACGCGCTGCGTGCGGACATCCTTATTGCGCACAATATCTCTAATGGCATCCTGGCGCCCATTGCGTTTTTTAGCCATACAAACCCTCTCTCCAAAAGATGGCGGAGACAATCAATTAGTGATTGAATAGTTTAACGCTATTTGAAGGCTTTTGTGTATAAGAACGCATTTCGAAACAATTCTATGCAAGTTTGTTTCGTAATGAGCCGTTTAGGCGGGTTTTGCGCCCGTCCGGTTAAGAAAAGCTGCCAGATGCGTACACATCACGCAGCGCGCGGGCTTAGCGCTGGCGATCGGCCCAAACAACAGACCGAGTCCCCGATGGTTGTCCTTGAGCGCGGCGACCATCTGACGGGTTCGAGGCGCCTCGAGCATATCACGCATGCGGGCGGAACGCTCGATTGACGACACCCCATGCGGGCTCAGACACAAATTCTCGATGCAGGCGACCAGTCCGGCAAAGTAGAACTTTTGGCTTGCCAGCTTGAGCCGACCACCGCTATCTGCTTCCGAGAGTGAGTCCGCAAGCTCGTCGAGCGCTCGGGTGTCATCGGATACCTTGGCATACATGGTGGGATCAAAGGCGTCTGTAAGCTTAGGCGCTACCGTGTGGAAACAGGCGTCGCCGCATCCGGAGACGCGCTGCGCCTGCGAGAGCGCGCACGCCATAAACTCAACCGTACGGTACGCCTTGCCGTGCGACAGGCATGCCTCAAACAGCGGACGACTATACATCACGCCAGAGGTCTGAACGACTAGGCCGCCTAAAATCAACTGAGGCAGCCCGGCCACCATCGAAGATTTGCTATCAATGGAAATATGAGTAGCATCCAAGACGCGCGAATGGCGCTCTCGATGTGCATCATAGCGGTCGAGCGACACCGTGGGGAACACTATGTCTGCCGCAGTATCGCACGCGATATCGACCATCTTGGAAAGGGATTGCGGAGCAAACCACTCATCGGCGTTCATGGCGATGATTTGAGAGCCGCGCGAGGCAGCAAAACCGGCACGAAGACACGCGCCGCGCGTCGCGTCCTCGACGTCAATCAAATCAATATGGATGTCCCTGTCGGCAGCAACTTGAAGCGAATGGCGCACACCGGGCGCAGTATCGCGACAGACAACGACAATCTGCAAATCGTAGAGGTCTTGGTTCTGGATACTCTCGAGCGCACGCATCGCATAGCTGGGCGAACCTTCTACCACAAGGATCACCGAAAGTCGCGGATGCGAGCCACGTCGAACCAAATTATCCGTCCTCTCGACAGCAATGAATCAAACCGTGGTTCATGGTACACCCCGGCAATAAAAGCAATGAGACACCGGTTGCATTGCACGCCAAGAACAGATGTTGCACACGCGCAGCCCACAGATGACAGGTGTCGACGCACGACACGTCGAGCCCTACCCTAGTCGAGCACGACAAGCTCGGCGGGATCGTAATCCACGCCCATAAACGTAAGGCCGCAGGCAGGAGCCGTGGGGCCCGCAGCGGTGCGGTCGCAAGCATCGATAACCTCGCGCATCCACTCGGGTTCACGGCGATGCATGCCAATCTCGACAAGCGTGCCCACGATCGTACGGACCATCGAATGCAGAAACGCATTGCCCTCGATGGTGAACGTCAGGATGTCCTCGCCAAACGCAACCTCATGGCCAAATTCGGCACGCATCACGCAGCGATGCGTGGGCTTGCCAACGGCCGAAGCGACCTTGCAAAAGCTTTTAAAGTCCTGCTCGCCCAGCAGTGCGGGGCAGGCAGCAGACATAGCCTCAACATCCAAGGGATAGCGATGCCACCACACGGCACCGCGGGACAGCACAGGGCGCGCATCTCGATCGGCAATGCGGTATGTATACGTACGGGAACGCGCGTCAAAACGCGCAGAAAAGCCTTTACGGGCCTTGTAGGCCTCGTTAATGGCGATATCTTTGGGCAGCAGGGCATCCATAGCCCGCAGCCACCTACGGCGCGTACAAGCGAGCTCAGCGTCCGTTACGGGCACGCTGATGTACTGAGCCACGGCATGCACGCCGGCATCGGTACGCCCAGCGCACGTCAGATCGACCGGGCGGCGAAGCAGCGTCTCGATGGCTCGACGTAGCTCACCCGCAACCGTCGTCTGTCCCGGCTGCTCGGCAAATCCGCTATACGACGAGCCATCATAGGCCACGCGAAATACGAGTGTGGCGTCAAGCTCGGAAATCGAATTGAAATCAAACGGCGCGGTCATGGGCGCTCCCAACAAACAAGCAACGGTATCGCGACAAAAAAAGAGGGGTACGCGAACGTACCCCTCGAATATAGCCTATGCAGACGGAATGTCTACTCAGCGGTCTCCTCGGCAGCAGTCTCCTCGACAGCCTCGACCTTCTTGGGAGCAGCGGCCTTCTTGGGGGCCGGAGCAGCCTTCTTGGCCTTAGGCGTGCAAGGCTCGGTGACGAGCTCCATGATAACGATGGGAGCGTTATCGCCCTTACGATTACCGAGCTTCATGATGCGGGTGTAACCGCCGTTGCGGTCCTGCCACATGCCCTGAGCAGCCTTGTCGAAGATCTCGGCAACGAGCTGCTTATCGCCGAGCTTGGCGATAGCCAGACGACGAGAGTGCAGGTCGCCCTTCTTGGCCCAGGTGATGATCGGATCGACGACCGAACGCAGCGCCTTAGCGCGGGTCTCGGTGGTCTTGATGCGGTCGTTCTCGAAGAGGGCCTTAGCAAGGCTCTTCTTCATGGCCTTGGTGTGGCTCGCATCGGTGCCGAGCTTCAGGCCCTTCTTAACGTTGTGACGCATGGTCTAGTTTCTCCTCAAATATGCGAAGCATTAAGCCTTCAGGCTCAGGCCCATGGACTCAAGCTTGTCCTTCACTTCCTCGATCGACTTAACACCGAAGTTACGGATGTTGAGCAGATCGTTCTCCGAGAACTCAACGAGCTGACGGACCGAGTGAATGCTGGCGCGCTTAAGGCAGTTGTAGGAACGGACGGAAAGGTCCAGATCCTCGATCTGCTTGTCCAGCTCGGCGTTGTCGTTGGTGACCTCGGGAGCGAAGATCGAAGCCTCCTCCTCGACCTCGGGGGTCTCGGCAAGGTTCATAAAGGCGGCCATATGTTGGTTGATGATATTGGCAGCCTGGACCACGGCGTCGCGCGGGGCGATGGAGCCGTTGGTCTCGATCTCGAGGACAAGGCGGTCGTAGTCGGTGTGCTGACCGACACGGCAAGCCTCAACGAGCTTGGCGCAACGGGAAACCGGCGAGTACAGCGAGTCGACGTGGATCACACCGATGGGATCGTTGTCGCGCTTGTTGGCCTCGCCAGAAACATAGCCGCGGCCATAGCCGATGCGCATGCTCATGGTGAGATGGCCACCCTCGGTGAGCGTAGCGATGTGCTGCTCGGGGTTGACCAGCTCAAACTCGGACGGAATAAAGAAGTCCGCACCGGTGACCTCGCAGGGGCCGTCAACAGAAATGGTGGCGGTCGCCTCGTCGGTCGTGCCGAGAGCCCTGAAGACAAGACCCTTGACATTCAGGACGATGTCGGTGACATCCTCGACCATGTTAGGGATGGTCATGAACTCGTGCTGCGCACCATCGATCTGAATAGCCTCGACGGCGGCACCCTCGAGCGAGGACAGAAGAACGCGACGAAGGGAGTTACCCAGCGTATCGCCGTAACCACGCTCGAGCGGCTCGACGGAGACACGAGCAGACGTCTCGTTGATCTCTTCGACCTGAACCTGAGGCCTAATGAATTCTGACATGTATTACCTCCAGCCTCAGCAGCCCGGATGGACTACTTAGAGTAGAGCTCGACGATGAGCTGCTCGTTGATATCACCGCTGATCTGCTCACGCGTCGGCAGAGCGAGCACGTTACCAGACAGCTTCTCGATATCGACCTCGAGCCAGCCAGGGACCTCAAAGCGCTCGGAGGAAATCAGGGCCTCCTTGATGGGGAGGAGGTCACGGAACTTCTCGCCGACAGCGACGACGTCGCCGGCCTTGACGCGGTAGGACGGGATGTCCACGCGCTTGCCGTTCACGGTGAAGTGACCGTGACGGACGGACTGACGAGCCTCTTTGCGGGTACGGGCGAAGCCAAGACGGAAGACGACGTTGTCGAGGCGAGACTCAAGGATGATCATGAGGTTCTCACCGGTGACGCCGTTCATCTTGCGGGCCTTGTTGAAGTAGCCGTGGAACTGCTTCTCCAGAACGCCATAGATGAACTTGACCTTCTGCTTCTCGCGCAGCTGCATGCCGTACTCAGATTCCTTGCGACGGCGCTTGGGCTGACGGATAGATTCCTTCTTGCTGCTGTAACCGAGCTCAGCGGGATCGATCCCGAGCTGACGGCAGCGCTTAAGAACAGGAGTCCTGTCGATTGCCATATTGATACGATCCTTTCAGTTACACGCGGCGACGCTTCTTGGGGCGGCAGCCGTTGTGCGGGATGGGGGTCTTGTCCTGGATGCTCGAGACCTCGAGGCCAGCAGCCTGGAGGGAGCGGATGGCGGTCTCACGACCGGAGCCGGGGCCCTTGACGAAGACGGAAACCTTCTTCATACCGTGCTCCATGGCCTGCTTGGCAGCAGCCTCGGCAGCCATCTGGGCAGCGAACGGCGTGGACTTACGGGAGCCCTTGAAGCCCACCTGGCCAGCCGACTTCCAGGAAATGACGTTGCCCTGGGGATCGGTGATCGAAACGATCGTGTTGTTGAACGTAGAACGAATGTGAGCCTGGCCCACGGAAATGTTCTTACGGTCCGCGCGCTTCAGACGGGCAGCGCGAACGTTCTTCTTAGCAGTAGCCATCTATCTAGCGCTCCTTATTTCTTCTTCTTAGCACCGATCTGACGCTTCGGGCCCTTGCGGGTACGAGCGTTAGTGTGGGTGCGCTGGCCGCGGACCGGGAGGCCCTTGCGGTGACGAAGGCCGCGGTTGCAGCCGATGTCCATAAGGCGCTTGACGTTCTGGTTGCGCTCACGGCGGAGGTCGCCCTCAACCATGATCTGGTTCTTATCGATATAATCGCGGATGGCGTTAACCTCATCCTCGGTGAGGTCCTTAACGCGCGTATCCACGTTAACGTTGCACTCGACGCAGATCTTCGTCGCAGTGGTGCGGCCGATGCCGTAAATGTAGGTCAGACCGATCTCAACGCGCTTCTCACGCGGGAGGTCGACACCATTAATACGGGCCAACGTAGTCTCCTCTCTTAACCTTGACGCTGCTTATGACGGGGGTTCTCGCAAATGACGAGGACCTTGCCATGGCGCCTAATGATTTTGCACTTATCGCACATCTTCTTGACCGAAGGACGTACCTTCATCGTTCTTCCTTTCGGTAGCGCTCAAACTACTTCCCTACTATCTACTCGCCCAGCCGCAGGCGTTTAAAACTATGGCTGGTCTTCACACACAATCCGACCGTAGGTTGAGCTAAGCCTGCAGTCGGAAATGGAGTGCGTGTATGCGTGCCGCTATTTGTAGCGATAGGTGATGCGGCCGCGGGTCAGGTCGTACGGGGAAAGCTCCACGACAACCCTGTCACCGGGGAGAATACGGATGTAATTCATTCGGATCTTGCCAGAAATGTTGCACAGAACCGAATGACCGTTCTCGAGCTCGACCTTAAACATGGCATTGGGCAACGGTTCCTTTACCGTACCCTCGAGCTCAATTGCGTCTTCCTTCTTCACAAGCAATCATCTTTCTCTAGAAAACGACAGCGATTGAGTATTCTACAACACGTATGCACGTATCGTAATATCTTCGTAATGGCTCCACAACTAAGTGGAACTTGTTACATTTCTCCGCCTTGGAGCGAACACCAAGCACCTTGCGCGTCGGTGGTGAGAATCACCGGACCGTCATTGGTAATGGCGACGGTGTTCTCGTAGTGCGCGGCGGGCAGGTGGTCGTTGGTCGTAACAATCCAACCGTCGGAGCCCGTGCTCACATGGTTGGAACCCATCGTAACCATCGGCTCGATGGCAATGACCATGCCGGCCTGGAGGCGAACGCCCCTCCCCTTCTTTCCATAGTTAGGAACGTTGGGGTCCTCGTGCATCACGCGGCCAATGCCATGACCCACATAGTCGCGAAGCACGCCGTAACCGTGAGACTCGGCGAGAGACTGAACGGCATAACCGACGTCCCCGATATGGTTACCGGGAACAGCCTGCTCGATGGCAGCCTTAAGGCAATCGCGCGTGACCTCGCACAGGGCCTTGGCCTCGGGCGTAGGGGTGCCGACGAAAAACGTCCAAGCGTTATCGCCAACCCAACCATCAACAACGGCTCCCGTATCGATGGAGATGATATCGCCATCGCGCAGGATCATATCGGGGTTGGGAATACCGTGGACCACGGCATCGTTGATCGATGCGCAGATGGTTCCGGGGAACCCGCCGTAACCCTTAAAGGCCGGGGTGCCGCCATGCATGCGGATAATCTGCTCCGCGAGCTGATCGAGCTCAAAGGTCGAAACGCCGGGGCGCACCATGGCTCCAACGTGGCGGAGCGCCATCTTAGATAGCGCTCCTGCCTTCTTCATCTGCTCGATTTGCGTTGCAGACTTAATCTTGATCATAGACCGAGAGCCTCTTTGACATCCCCGTACACGGTCTCGCGAGCCTGGTCACCGTTGACCGACTTGAGCAGACCCTGGCCACGATAGTAGTCGACGAGCGGGCTCGTGGACTTCTCGTAGACGTCGAGACGGTTCTTGATGGTCTCGGGCTTGTCGTCGTCGCGCTGATACATCTCGCCACCGCACTTGGGGCAGGTAGCATCGGCAGCAGTGCCGGTGTAACCGCAGGCGCGGCAGGTGCGACGCGAAGACAGACGATCGATAATGACCTCGGGGGCCACATCGACCAGAAGGGCGCAATCGATCTCGCGACCCATGGCGGAGAGCTCGGAATCGAGCGTCACAGCCTGGGCGGTATTGCGCGGGAAGCCGTCGAGAATAAAGCCCTGCTGGGCATCGTCGGCGGCAAGGCGCTCCTTGACAAGGTCGATCACGAGCTGGTCGGGAACGAGCTCGCCAGCGTCCATGTACTTCTTAGCCTGAATACCAAGCTCGGTGCCACCCTTGACGGCAGCACGCAGCAGGTCGCCCGTGGAAATGTGAGCGACGCCAAACTCGGCGACGAGCTCCTGTGCGACGGTGCCCTTACCGGCACCCGGAGCTCCGAGCAATACGAGGTTCATGAGCAATCCTCCTCTAGCCTATTTAAAGAATCCATCGTAATCATACATCTTGATCTGGCCTTCGAGCTTATCGACCGTGTCGAGCACGACGCCGACCATGATGAGGATGGACGTGCCACCAAATGCCTGAATCAGATGGTTACCCGTGAAGGAGAAGATGATCGAAGGCACGATGGCGATGAGCGCCAAAAAGACAGCGCTGGGAAGCGTAATCTTGTTGAGCGCGTTCTTGATGTAGGCCGCGGTAGCCCTACCCGGACGAACGCCCGGAATAAAGCCGCCCTGCTTCTTAAGGTTGTCGGCGGTGTCATCGGGGTTGAACACCATGGAGGTGTAGAAGTACGCGAAGAACACGATGAGGACAACATTAAGCACCCAGTTGAGCCAACCGGTCGAAAGCGCAGAGGCAACTGCCTGAATCCAGCCGATGCCGGGGAAGAACACGGCAATCTGAGCCGGGAAGTACAGCAGCGCCGAAGCGAAGATGATCGGCACGACACCCGCGGTGTTGACCTTGATGGGCAGGTAGGTGGTCTGGCCACCCATCATGCGACGGCCCACGACGCGCTTAGCGTAGGAGACCGGGATGCGGCGTTGGCCGCGCTCAAGGAAAACAATCAGCGGGATAACCAGCAGGATGATGGCGCAGATGATCACCATGGTGATGATGCCACCGGCATTGCCCTCGGTGCTGGAGAAGATAGCCTGCGGCAGACCGGCCATGATGTTCGCAAAGATGATCAGCGACATGCCATTGCCGATACCGCGCTGGGTGATGAGCTCACCAATCCACATGATCAGCATGGCGCCCGCGGTGAGCGTACCGACGATCATGAAGTCAAAGATGATCTCGGGAGCGCCGGCGCCATTAAAGCTGATGCCGAAGCTCTTAAAGAGGAAGAGGTAACCCACGGAGTTGAGGATTGCCAGAGCCAGGGTGAGGTAACGCGAATACTGCGTAATCTTGGTCTGACCAACCTCGCCCTCGCGGGCAAGCTCATGCAGGGAAGGCACGACGGCCTGGAGCATCTGGAGGATGATCGAGCTGGTGATGTAAGGCATGATGCCCAGCGAAAACACCGACACATAGCTCAACGCGCCGCCAGAGAAAAGATTCAGGAGGGCCATAGCACCTGCGGCGACCGAATTGTTATCGGTCGAGAAAAGGCCCAGCATCCCCTGGAAGGGAATGCCGGGCACAGGAACGTGCGCACCAATGCGGTACACGACGAGCATAGCTATGGTAAAAAGAATCTTTTCGCGCAATTCTTTGATGCGGAAAGCATTCTTAAGACCATTTAGCACGGCAGCTCGACCTTTCCGCCGGCGGCCTCGATCTTGGCCTGCGCAGAAGCGCTGACCTTGTCGACCTTGACCGTGAACTTCTTGGTGAGCTCACCATTGCCGAGCACCTTGACGGGCTCGAACTCGCTCTTGGTGATGCGAGCGGCCTTAAGAGCGGCACCGTCGATCACAGCGCCATCCTCGAACTTACGCTCGAGACGCTCAACGTTAACAGCGGTGTACTCGATACGACGGGGGTTGCGGAAGCCCGGAAGCTTGGGCAGGCGCATAGCCAGCGGAGTCTGGCCACCCTCGAAGCCGGCACCCTTGGTGCCGCCAGAGCGGGAACCCTGGCCCTTCTGACCGCGGCCAGAAGTGGTGCCGTGACCCGAAG
>CAUAGV010000027.1 GCA_958428675.1 uncultured Collinsella sp. | reverse complement strand
AGGATTCCGCGCATCCGCTGCGCGGATCCGCACCGGCTTCGCCCGCCTGCCGGCGGACTCGCCCGCTCGCTAAAAACGCTCCGCGTTTTCTTGACGCTCGCGCCTCGAACGAGGTTCGAATCTCCGCAATGCCCCCGTAAAGGAAAAGCCCCCGTTTCCGGAGGCTTAAAACTCAATTGGTGCGGCGTATAGGATTCGAACCTATGACGTTCTGATTCGTAGTCAGACCCTCTATCCAGCTGAGGTAACGCCGCAACGCACGGATTATTATGCACGTGACCCCTCGATGGGTCAAGCGACAATTTGGAAAAATTTTACAAAGTGATGATTAAGACGCTCGCGCTTCGACCGAGGTTCGAATCCATGCGGTGGCGGCATAAAAGAAAAGCCCCCGTTGCCGGAGGCTTTCAATTTCAATTGGTGCGGCGTATAGGATTCCGCGCATCCGCTGCGCGGATCCGCACCGGCTTCGCCCGCCTGCCGGCGGACTCGCCCGCTCGCTAAAAACGCTCCGCGTTTTCTTGACGCTCGCGCCTCGAACGAGGTTCGAATCTCCGCAATGCCCCCGTAAAGGAAAAGCCCCCGTTTCCGGAGGCTTAAAACTCAATTGGTGCGGCGTATAGGATTCGAACCTATGACGTTCTGATTCGTAGTCAGACCCTCTATCCAGCTGAGGTAACGCCGCAGCGCAAGACATATAAAACCACTTTAGCTTATTGGAGTCAAGCACAATCTCAAACTTTTTTGTGGAACGCAGTTTTGTCATGCTACTCCGCATATACCGCCGTTCCCCGTACGATCGATTGGTTTTTCGATCACGTCAAACTTAGCATCAAGTTCCCTCAGGAGCGATCTCACCCGCTGGGCACAATCATAATCGGCAAACGAGATACTCAACATGCGAGCAACCTGGTTAGATGTCCGGACCCCATAGAAATGCTCCAGGGCCACAAGCCCCTCGTGCGTCACAAAGGTCTCGACCACATGCGGCGACTCCTCAAAGCACCATTGGGTCAACGGACCCTCACTCGTCTGTCGAATCACCAGGCCACCCATGCCAGACGGCTCACACGTCACAAGCAGGTACTCCCCGCCCTCGTCACTCTCAAACAACACCACCCGATCATCAAACAGCTCCATCGCGTCCCCTTTCTCTCGCTCTTATTTAGCAAAAGCATAGCAGGTAGATGGCTGTATACAGAACAGTTGTTCGTGTATTTTCTATTGAGCTGTCCGCACAGCATGGTATGGCCGCACACAAAAAGGGCACCCCAAAAAGGAGTGCCCTAGCAAATCGCTTATGCAGCCAATCTACGCGACCGGCTCGATCTTCTCGAGGCCGCCCATGTAGGGACGCAGAACCTCGGGGATCGTGATGGTGCCGTCAGCGTTCTGGTAGTTCTCCAGAATGGCTGCCATGGTACGGCCAGCCGGCAGACCGGAACCGTTGAGGGTGTGCAGATAGCGCGAACCCTTGAAGTTCTCGGGGTCGCGATACTTGATGTTGGCGCGGCGAGCCTGGAAGTCACCGCAGTTGGAGCAGGAGCTGATCTCCTTGTAGGCGTTGTAGCTCGGCAGCCAGACCTCGACGTCGTAGGTCTGACGGGCAGAGAAGCCCAAGTCGCCGGTGCACAGGCTAATCACGCGATACGGAAGGCCCAGCTGCTGCAGCAGGTACTCGGCCTCGGCGGTCATGCTCTCGAGCTCCTCGTCGGACTCCTCCGGCTTAGCGAACTTGACCATCTCGACCTTGTCGAACTCGTGCTGACGGATGATGCCGCGGGTGTCGCGACCGGCGGAACCGGCCTCCTCGCGGAAGCAGGGGGTGAAGGCGGTGTAGCGGCGCGGCAGAGTGTCGGCATCGAGGACCTCGCCGGCGTGCAGGTTGGTAAGCACGACCTCGGCGGTGGGGATCAGGAAGTTGTCGCCCGAGACGTGATAGGCGTCGTCCTCGAACTTGGGCAGCTGGCCCGTGCCGAACATGGTCTGACGCTTGACGACGATAGGCGGCCACCACTCCTTGAAGCCACGGCTCGTGTGCGTGTCCAGGAAGAAGTTGATAAGGGCGCGCTCCAGGCGGGCGCCGGCGCCACCGAGAACGGTGAAGCGGCTGCCGGAGAGCTTGTTGCCGCGCTCGAAGTCGAGGATGTCCAGATCGGTGCCCAGGTCCCAGTGCGGCTTAAAGTCGAAGTCGAACTCGCGCGGGGTGCCCCAGCGGCGACGCTCGATGTTCTCGTCCTCGTCCTTACCGTACGGGGTGGCATCGCACGGAATGTTGGGCAGGTGAGCCATGAAGTCGTACTGCTCCTGCTCAAGAGCGGTACGGCGCTCGGCCAAACCGTCGATCTTCTCGTTGACGGCGCGCACGGCCTCCTTGGCAGCCTCGGCCTCGTCCTTCTTGCCCTCCTTCATCAGGGCGCCAATCTTCTTGGACTCGGCGTTACGCGTGGCCTGGAGCTCCTCGACCTCGGTGATGACGGCACGGCGCTCGTCGTCGAGTTCAAAGAACTTCTCGCGATCCCAAGACGTCTGGCGATTTGCCATGGCGGTATCGATGGCATCGGGGTTCTCGCGAACAAACTTGATATCAAGCATTAGATCCTCCGGCGATATACATTCCATTTAGGTTGCAACCTTGTACATGTATGGGCAAGTATATACTTATGAGCGTTTACGACCCAACTCAACTACGCAAGAAGGCACCCAATGGACGCAGTTTTTTCCTTTTTGTTTGGCACCCGCACCGGTTTTGCCATCCTTTTCGCCGGCGGCATCCTGCTGTTTGCGATTATTGCCTTTGTAATGGAGAAGCGCACCCATAAGATGTATGTCGACCGCGGCCCCAAGTCCGAGGACGAAGAAGACAGCTTCTGGGACTAACCTGCCAAAAAGGGACAGGTTTATTTTGGTCGGTTTTATCTGGGCAAACGCAAGTGCCCCGCAACTGGAATTGAGCCAGTTGCGGGGCACTTTTCGCTAAAAGGACAAAACCGCAGGAAAAACCTGCCAAAATAAACTGTCCCTTTTTTGGTCGGTTTTACTGGAGGGTTGCGTCGATTGCCTTGACCAGGGCGCTGCGCATGCCGGCGTCCTCGAGCGCAACGACGCCCTTGATGGTGGCACCACCGGGCGAGCATACGGCATCCTTCATCGCCGCGGGATGCTGGCCAGTTGCAAGCTGCAGCTTTGCCGTACCCAGCACCATCTGGCTCACAATGCGATAAGCATCCGCACGCGGGATACCGTGCTTGACCGCCGCATCGCCCAGGGCCTCGATTGCCATGGCGACAAACGCCGGAGCGCAACCACCCACCGTGCCGCCCACAAACAGCAGGCTTGTGTCGAGCTCGACGACAGCGCCAAGCTTACCGAGCAGGTCGAGCACCACAGCACGCTGCTCGTCGTTAAGCGTCGAAGCCTTCTCGCAGGCGATGACGCCCTCGCCCACCGAAACCGGCGTGTTGGGCACCGTCGAGATATGCGCGACGCCCGGCAGGACCTGCTCCCACTTGGCACTGTCCCAGGTCCAGGCAACCGACAGAACGACCTTTTTGGCAAGAGCATCCTTGAGCGGGGCGAATACCTTCTCGATCATGTACGGCTTGACCGCAGCGACCACGATATCGGATGCGGCGACAACCTCGGCGGCATCGTGGCAGGCGGCCATCCCGCGCGCCTCGCAGCGCTCAACCAGTGCGTCGTAGCGACCCGCACAGGCGCACATGTCGCTCGCAGCTACACCGGCAGCGATCCAGCCATCGGCCATAGCGCTCGCCATATTGCCAAAACCGACAAATCCAATCTTCATATCACATAGTCCTTTCAGACACATTCCTCAAAACGAAAGCTATTGTCCCACGCCATTGTTTCGTATTGCCGACCTATTTGTGATACGGCTCGCCGCGGCTAATCTTGCAGGCGCGGTAGATCTGCTCCAGCAGCACCACGCGCGCCAAGTTATGCGGCAAGGTAATACGTCCAAAGCTGAGCATCTCGTCGGCTCGTGCGCGCACGTCATCGCTCACGCCGTCCGAACCGCCGATTACAAAGGCAATGTCGCTGCTGCCTCGCAGCATAAGATCGTCGAGCCTCGCCGAAAACTCCTCGCTCGAGCGCTCCTTGCCCTCGATAGCCAGCAGGATCACATGCGCTCGAGGCGGCAAGGCAGCAAGAATCGCCGCCCCCTCCTTGTCACGCGCAGCATCCACGCCGCCCGCCTTAGCCGGGTCGATATCGGCCACCTCGCGGATATCCACCTTGGCATAGGCACCCAGGCGCTTGGTGTACTCAGCGCACGCGTCCTTCCAAAAGCGCTCCTTGAGCTTACCGACGCAAACGACGGTGTATTTCACGCGCGTCTACTCCTTCGAATCGTTTTGAACTTTGCCGGCGGCCAGCATCTGCTCGAACATCGAGGCCGACTGCGAAAAGTCGCTCGGCAGCACGACCGTCGAGGTTTTACCCGTGCGAGCGAACTCCGTCATCATCTCGGACCACTGCGTAAACATGAACAGTTGGTTGGCCTCGTCATTGCCGACACCCGTCTCCTGGATGATCTCGAGCGAATCTTTGATACCCAGTGCGATGGCCTTGCGCTGGTTGGCGATGCCCTCGCCCGCCTTTTCCATTGCCTCGGCCTCGGCGGTCGCCTCGGTAACGCGCTTGATGCGGTCTGCCTCGGCGAGCTCCTGTGCCGCAGCGCGCTTGCGCTGGGCAGCGTTGATGTCGTTCATGGAGTTCTCAACCTCGGTCGGCAGTGCGATTTTGGTGATGAGCGTCGACACGAGGGTGAAGCCGTAGGCGGCCATCTGCTCGGAAACGGTAGCGTTGACATCCTTGGCGATGTCATCCTTCTTGGCAAAGACCTCATCGAGTGTGTAGACAGGAATCGAAGAGCGCAGGGCGTCGGTGATGAAGTCACGCATCTGGTCGACGGGCTCCTGCAGCATGTAGTAGCTCTTGTAGATGCCCGAATCTGCCGGGCCGGCGCCCATGTCGTAGCTCACGTGGTACTGAGCGGAGACCTCAAGGCCGATGGTCACGTTGTCCTGGGTCTTAACGTCGATGCCAAAACCGTTTTTCATGGTGCGCAGGCTCACCGTGGCGGCCTTGCGGTCGATCACGGGCACCTTCACGTGGAAGCCCGCGTTGACGATACGATTGAACTTACCCAAGCGCTCGATGATCACAGCGTGCTGCTGCTCAACGACGTAGCAGGCGTTGGGAAGCAACAGCAGCAGGATGATGATGGGAATCAAAAGGCTCGTAAGGGCAGCGATGATACCGGAAAACAGCATGGTCTCTCCTCTGATAGGCGCACGTTGCCATTAGGATACCCGTCCAAGGAGATCGTGTATAACAAAAAAGCCCCCATTGCTGGGAGCTCTTTCAATCAATGGTGCGGGCGAAAGGACTTGAACCTTCATGGGGTTGCCCCCATACGGACCTGAACCGTACGCGTCTGCCAATTCCGCCACGCCCGCGTGCAGGAATTAGAATAACGGAGCGCCACCGCGAACGCAAGAACTATTTTTGAAAAAGTTTGCAGGCATTTTCCCAAGCGGCATGCGCGATTGTTTCGGCGTCCTCACCAGTGCGATCGACACGGTCGTTAACCAGCGCGTTTGCCGTAATGGAGATCATTGCGGGCTCGCATTCAAGACCGCGGATGGGCTCCGGAGCCATATACGGGCAATCCGTCTCGAACAAAATTCGATCGAGTGGGGTTGCCGCAAATGCCTCGCGCACGTCGTCGTTGCGCTTAAAGGTGGCCGCACCACCATAGGCGATATAGCAGCCCAGCTCCACAAAGCGCTCCATCGTGGCGCGGTCCTCGCCAAAACAGTGCAGCACACAACCGGCCTGGGGCACGCCCACCTCACGAAGCACGTTGTACGCATCCATATGCGAGGTGCGCTCCCCATCCGAGTCCTCGTGCCGCAGGTGCAACTCCACCGGCACATTGCAGCGCACGGCGACTTCGAGCTGACGTGCCATGCAATCAATCTGCACGCTGTGGGGCGCCGGCGTGATGTCGTCGTCGTAATCCATGTGGTAGTCCAGACCGATTTCGCCAATACCGGCACACAAAGGGTCATCAAGCGCAGCAACAACCTGCGCGTGAATGTCGTCGGTATAGTCCGGCGCGCCATACGGATGCACGCCGGCAAGATACTTGATCTGCGGGATATCCTGCATCGGCAGAATCTCGCGCGTCAGCCAGTCGCTATAGCCCGTCACGCTGCGCTTGTCGGCGATGGGGTCGAAGACCGTCACCAACAGGTCGATGCCTGCCGCCTTGGCACGCACGAGTGTCTCGGGCACGTCCTTGCCCCAGAACGAAAGCAGATGCGCATGTGTGTCGGCAAGCGGTGCCAAGGGCACGGGACAAGCAACCGTCTTCTTTTTCTTGGTAAACGTCACGCGTTCGGCATTAAGCGTCATGGGAAAGCTCCCGAGCCAGGCACATAAAGTCGGCGACGCCGAGCGTCTCGGCACGCGTGGTGGGTGCGATACCGCAAGCCTCAAAGGCGGCATCGAGCACGTCCTTGGCAAAGCCGTTGGCGCTCATGGAATTGCGGATGGTCTTGCGACGCTGAGCAAATGCAGCATCAATCACGCGGGCCACAAATTCGCGATCGAGTCCTTCGGGCACCACACCGTCAACACGATCGATACGCACGACGGCCGAGTCCACGTGCGGCGCCGGCATAAAGCAACGCGGCGGCACCTCAAAGCGACCCGTCACCTGCGCATACAGGCCGAGCTTTGCCGTATAGCCGCCATAGGTCTTGTTGCCCGGCACTGCGGCAATGCGATCGGCAACCTCCTTTTGCACCATGACGACGGCGCGCTTGAGCGCCGGCATCGTCTGGAAAAATTGCAAAATGATCGTCGCCGCCACGTTATAGGGCAAGTTCGCGACAAATACCGTGGGCTCGCCGCCGGCGGCCTGCTCAATCTGCTCCGGGCCAACCTTAAGCGCGTCGCCCATGATAAAGCGGAAGTTGGCATAGTCGGCGGCATGGGCGTCGAGCACCGGTTCGAGCTCAGGATCGGCCTCAATGGACGTAACGCACGCCGCTTCCTGCAGCAACGCAAGTGTCAACGTACCGCAACCCGGACCCACCTCGAGTACGCGCTCGTCACCTGCAAGCTCGGCAAGCTCGCAGATACGCTCGATCACATGATTGTCGATTAGAAAG
Organism: uncultured Collinsella sp.; assembly: GCA_958428675.1. Taxonomy (GTDB): domain Bacteria; phylum Actinomycetota; class Coriobacteriia; order Coriobacteriales; family Coriobacteriaceae; genus Collinsella. The sequence continues at coordinate 6,931 of CAUAGV010000027.1, read as the reverse complement.
TTCTGGCCCAGGCGATGCTTGGTCGCAAGGCCAAACTCCTCCAGCAGCTCCCTGGTGGCCGTGGGGTTTGCCAAAGGCGAAGTTGTCATGGTTGCCTCCTTAGCATGATGGCGGCGTCTTGAAACAAAAGGGCATGGACCGTGGCGGCCATGCCCTTACAGCTAAACAGCAAATTGCCGATATGGCGCTCGCGCGGTCTCTACGCCAGACGCGGGAACAGCGGATCGCCCTTCTCGACGGGCTGACCACCGGCAAGCAGGCCCCAAGTGCAAATGCCCTTGAGGTCGTCGCTCGCGGCCTCGCCCTCACAGGACAAGCGGCGCAGAGCCTCAACAGAGGTCTGAGGCATGAGCGGCATCAGCAGGTGAGCGGCAATGCGGATGGCCTCGAGCAGGTTGTAGATCACAAATGCCAGCTCGTCAGCCTTGGCCTCGTCCTTGGCAAGCGCCCAGGGCTCGGAGTCCTCGATGTAGTGGTTGGCGGCATGGATGAGCTCCATAACCTCATCCTTGGCTCCACCGTAATCGAGCACGTCCATCTTGGCCATGTAGCGCTCGACCAAACCGTCGGCAATCTTTGCCAGCGGGTTATCGAACGCGTCGGCAGACGCCGGTTTAGCCGGGGCGCAGCCGTCAAAGTACTTTGCGCTCATGTTGAGCGAGCGCGAGATGAGGTTGCCCCAGCTGTTGGCCAGATCGGCGTTGTAGACCTGCTCCATGCGATCGAAGCTGATGGCGCCGTCGGTGCCGGGGACCACGTCGGTCATAAAGTAATAGCGGTAGCCCTCGACGCCCAGCATGTCGATAACATCCTGCGGAGCGATAGCGTTGCCGCGGCTCTTGGACATCTTCTCGGCCTTACCGGTCTCGGCATTGCGCACGGTCAGAAAGCCGTGGGCAAAGACGTGCTCGGGCAGGGCCTCGCCGATGGCCATGAGCATGGCGGGCCAAATGACGCAGTGGAAGCGGATGATGTCCTTACCCACGATGTGGAACTGCGCGGGCCAGCGATAGGCCAGCTCGGCACGCGCCTCATCGGTGTCGACACCGTAGCCGACGGCCGTCATATAGTTGAGCAGCGCATCGAACCACACGTAGGTCACGTGACCCTCGTCAAACGGGACCTGAATGCCCCAGTCAAAGCTCGTGCGGCTCACGGAAAGGTCGTTAAGGCCGCCCTCGACAAAGCTACGTACCTCGTTCATGCGGAACGCAGGCTCGACAAAGTCGGGGTGCTCGTCATAGAGCTTGAGAAGCTTGTCCTGGAAGGCGGAAAGCTTAAAGAAGTAGGACTCCTCCTGCACGCGCTCAAGCGGACGGTGGCAGTCGGGGCATAGATGCTGGCCGACGCTGCCGTACTCCTCGTCGCCCTTCTGGACCTGCGTATCGGTGAAGTAGGTCTCGTCAGGCACACAATACCAACCGTCGTAACTGCCCTTATATAGATAGCCGGACTCCTTCATGCGCTCCCACAGATACTGCACGGCATGATGCTGGCGCGGCTCGGTGGTGCGGATGAAGTCGTCGTTGGAAATCTCGAGCTTGCTCCAAAGCTCCTTGAAGTGCGGGGCCTGACTATCGGTCCACTCCTGCGGCGTCATGCCATGCTTGGCTGCGGCCTCGGCGACCTTCTCGCCGTGCTCGTCCATGCCAGTCAGGAACTTGACGTTATAGCCGGCGGAGCGGCGATAGCGAGCCTGAACGTCGGCGATGATGGTGGAATAAGCCGTGCCCAGGTGCGGATCGGCGTTGACGTAGTAGATGGGCGTCGTGATAAAGAACGAAGGCTTGCTTTGATCCATGGGGTTTGTCCTCCAGAAAAACGTTGCATACAGGGGATGATTCTAGCGCAAGGGCTGGATATCCTCCATCTATTGCATATCGAGCACTATGGCATAGACATCGCGCTTGCGGCGCGAATACTTCTGAGACAGGCGCTTGGCCACCGCAGACGCGGGCTCCCCCTCCTCGAGCGCGGCGCGGATATCCTCGCGCAGGGCCTCGTCGGGATCCGCTGCCGCGGCGCCAACCGGCACGATACCGGCCTCCTCATCCTCGCTCGGCGGCGCGATGACCAGCGCAATCTCGCCCCTTACCTCGCCGCGAGCACGCAGCTCCTCGGCAAGCTGGGCAGCGGGCCCGCGCAAGACCTCCTCGTGCAGCTTGGTGAGTTCGCGGCAGACGGCAGCCTCACGCTGGGGAAAGACCTCCGCCACGGCCTCGAGCGTCGCCACGATGCGATGTGGAGACTCGTAGAAGATGAGTGCGCCGGGCACCACGGCAAGGCGCTGCAAACGACGCACGCGGTCGCCGTGCTTTCGGCCCAAAAAGCCCTCGAAGAAAAAATGCTCACAGGGAATGCCGGACGAAACGAGCGCCGTGACGCAAGCAGAGGGCCCGGGGATAACTTCGACGGGCACATCGGCCTCACGTGCCGCCTCGACCAGCGCCTGGCCGGGATCGGACACGCTCGGCATGCCGGCGTCCGAGGCAAAGGCGAGGGTCTCCCCCGCCAGCAGACGGTCGACCAGGCCGGCGGCGCGGCTGGCAATCACATTCTCGTCGCAACGGACAAGCGGCTTGGAAATTCCCAGGTGCATCAGCAGCTTTGACGTCACACGCGTGTCTTCGCAGCAAATGGCATCGGCGGCGGCAAACGCCTCGCCAACGCGCGGGGACAGGTCGCCCAGGTTACCGATGGGCGTACCGACCACATAGAGTTTGCCCGTGTGGGCGCTGTTTTGCGTCATATCAACCTATTCAATCATGCCGCGTTCGAGCGTACCGAGCGCCGCGCGAGCGTCCCATGCTGCAATGCGCTTCTCGGTCTTCCACGTTTGGAAGAACCAACCGGCAGCCGGCGCAAACGAAGCCAGCTGGTTGGCGATAAACACGCGCTCGTAGGCATTGCGGCCCTCGGGCGTAACCGACGAGTTGGCAAAGATCGCCGCACCCGACCATTCGCCCACCAGCACGGGGAACCCAGTCGAAATCGCTTCTTTAAGCTCGCGCTTGTTACGCGAAATCGCCGTCGTCAGCCCGCGGGGGCTCGTGATGTCGAGCGCATGCTCGTCGCGGTAATGGTACAGGTGAAGGTCCATGTAGACGTTCTTGTACTTGGCGCCGCGCATAAAATGCTTCCACTCGCTGGGATGCCCCGAAGACGAGAAGACGACGATCTTATCCTCGGGCATATACGAACGGACGAGCTCGTAGGCATCGCGATAGAAATTGCGCAGGTAGTGAGCGGGAATGCCATCCGTCATGGTGAAGAGGCTCTTGCGAACGCTCATCTGCGGCGTGTCCAGCAGCTCAATGCCCAGCAGGCTCTCGGCCTCGCCATAGCGATCGGCCAAGCGCTCGAGCACGTCGAGTGCGACATGACGGCCGTTGGTGGACGAATGCCACTCGGCAACAGCCTCCGGCGTGGTGGGCGAATCGTTGGAATCGCCCTGGCCACCGGGCACGGTTGCCAGATCGAGCAGCACGCGGATGTCGTACTTGGCAGCCCACTCAATTGCACGGTCAATGTAGTCGACAACCGAGATGTAGGACGCATCGGACCCCTGTGAGCCAAAGGCATACCAGGGCACCGGCAGACGCACGGCATTGAGGCCAATCTGCGCCATGCGGCGAAAATCGTCCTCGCTCACAAACGTCTCGTAATGGCGGCGCATGCGCTCGTTATAGGCGGCGGTACCCATGGCCTCCTGTAGCTCGGCCGCGTTGGATGCACCGGTCGCCGCGTACAGCGACGGGGTCACCCAAGGCTCGGGAATAAACCAGCCAGAGAGATTAACGCCGAGTATCCTCTCCATCACTGCCCCCTTCGGATCATGCAGGTCGAACCCGCATCGTATTGCGTAGGATAATTATCGTTTTGAGTATACCCGCGTGTGCGGACAGGCGACCGAACGGTCTGCAAAGTGACGCGAAAGTGGGAGGAATGTCTGGGAGCAGACGGGCTCGGAATGGTGCGACGAGGTGTGTACGCGCGCCAAAGGCAGGCACCGGAAAGCATGTCCCGTTCTATCGCTCAATAATGGGGCGCATTTTCCGCAGAACCCTACATAAAAGAAAAGGACCCCTTTGCAGAGGTCCTAGTCAATTCAAGGTGGCGGGGAAGGGAATCGAACCCCTGACACGAGGATTTTCAGTCCTCTGCTCTACCAACTGAGCTACCCAGCCATTTGAGGTGTGCCTTGTTTCAAGGCTTGATTAGTATAACCAAGGACGCGTTCCGGTCAACCGAGAATTTTAAAAAAGTTTTTGAGCACAGCCTCGGTTCTATAAATCGGCACGTCAGAGACATCAGCCGGCAGCAAGAAGTTTTTCGCTCAGAGCCGCACGGGCAAACTCACTTGGCGTCATCCCCTCGGCAGCCGCCCGTCGACGAATGGCCTCCTTCATTCCCAGAGGAATCTTGACCGACAACGTTGCCGTCCCCTCACCTGAGAGCGGGGGCCGTCCATGCACGATCCCACCAACGGTATGTTCGCCATCCGGAAACTCTCCGTGCTCGTACGACTCGCACCACGCGTCAATCATTTCATCCGTTACAACCTGACCATTAGCGGCCGTATACGTCTTGCCCATCATCGACCCCTTTGCCGAGCCTGTTCAATCTCCTGCCAAAATTTCTTCTGGACTGGAGACAAGGCATGAATGATAAGCCACCCACGGACAAGCTCGACCGCGACAAGCTCCACGCTTCGTCCGTCTGGGAGCCATCCAATCGCAAGCCATCTCGGCGGCTCGTCCTTCGACTCGCGACGAATGCACTCAGTAACCGCAAGCCAAGCGCTAAGCACCTGCTGTTCTGTCAGGTGCTTTTTAGCGTTGGGATGGATCTCAACATCCATGCATCTTCTCCTCCATCTTACCCAATTTCGTATGACGAAAGTCCGCTGTCGCCAATTCTTAAGCCGGCACGCGTTGGAGAGCAGGGGTCGAAACAATGATTGAAGGACGCTCTAGTACGGCCCAGGCGCCGGGGCAGGAGCACATACGCCAGGGACGTACGTTTTCGTAGCATACGAGGACATAGCCACGTGCATCGATAAAGGCGATGTCGATGGGATAGGCCATAAAACACGTGTGGACCGAAGAGCAGCGTGGAAACGCCATGACGAGCGGCAGGCCGTTGGCGGCAACCGGACGCCGTCCCAGCATGCCGCGCAGGCGCACGACAAACGACTCCGCCACCGCAAACTCGGCCGGCGTCCAACCCAGCCTATTGAGTGCCCGCGCGTAGGCGATGTAGGACGAGACCGCGGTCACATGACCACCCCCGGACGCCATGGATCGACCGTCACCGCGCGCTCGTGCGACAACGTTGTCGGCGCCCCCAGCGGAACGCCAGCGATGCTGAGAGAAGTCGGCCACGGCTCATAGTGCATGGTGCAGGTGTAGGTCCTAAACGTACCGGATAGGGAGAGCAGGCCACCATCCGATGCCTCCGCGCCTTGCTCGCTCGACACTTCGATCTGCAAGTCATAGCCTTCCATGGCATTCAGAATTTGAGTCTGAACCGTCGCCGAGGCATCGGCAGAGCTTTCGTCGCCCTCCCCCTCCGACGCCACGGCGTGCGCCAACACGATGTCGGGCACCACGCGGTCGAAGCGCGCGACAGCGCTGGCAAAGATCATGACGTTGTACACGATGAGTGCCAGCACCAGCAAAACGGGCGTAACCACTGCCATCTCCACCGTCGCTTGGGCGCGCTCCTCGCGCAGACGCATGCGGATACTCATTACGACCCACCGCCCAGAGCGCCAACCAGCGTGGCGACATCGACGGTGAGTGGGATGGAGCCACCGCCGGGCAGAGGAATCTCCGCAAGCGTGAACACCGTACCGCTAATGGTGCGTTCGACTTGATATTCCAACGCCTCGCAAAGCGCCTTGGGATCGGTCACGCCCAACGGAATACTTCGCAGTTTGTCTTGCGCTTGAGAGAGACCGGCAATGTCAGACCCCGGGCTCTTAATGACGTTGGCGGAATCAGTCAGCACCGGCTTTCGCAGGCGCAAGTCGCACGGTTCCAAACCCAGCGCCGCCACGGACGCCGAAACGGTATCGCCGAGCCACGATGCAATGGAGCCCAACGCGCCGCTGCCCCCTCCTAGGCCTTTAATCATCTCGTCCATAAGTTCGTCGGCCGAACCTTGGATGTCTCCGTATCCCACAAGCAGCCGTCCCCAGACATCCATGACGCCATCGAGTACGCCGGCAACGCCACCCGAGCGTTCCTTCATTGTCGAGAAAAATCGCGAAAGCACGTTGTTTTGCGCCGTCGCCTCATCGGGCGCCAGCACCGCGGCAGAGATGGCACCGCGATCGCCAAGCCTGACTGCCGTGTTAAACGAAGAGTTGAGCTCATCGGGGCTCGAGATGGCACCCGAAACCGCAAAGGCAACCACGCCGTTGCGGCCAGGTGGGGCGATACGCGGACGCTCACCGGAAAGTTCTTTGATGGCGGTATCGAACGCATTGCCCGCACGGTCGGCTTCGTCCTCGGTCTGACGCTCGAGCTCGAGCTCCTTGTTGCGACAGTCGACGTAGTCCTCCAGGGCGTCTTTAAACTTGTCAAAGTGATACTCAAAGCCGTTTTCGATAGAGGTTGAAGGCGCCGCAACAGCACCAAGCGACAAAACGCCAAAATGGCATTTGCTGCATTTATCCTGTCCATCGTAATCGGCAACCGAAGCAAATCCGCTCGGCGTCCCTTTCTTATAGTTAGGGCAGGTCGTCCCGTAATGCAGATACGCCTTGTCATCGTTCACGCTCGTCGGCCACACCGCATCGGTATAGAGTTCCGTCGCCCGAACCTCATCAGAGTTGCGCGGCAGCAGCGGAATATAGGAGGAAACCCTGTCTCCGTTCTCGGTTATATATGCCCGATTGACCTCCGCGTTCGCATAGGTATAAAAC
>CAUAGV010000026.1 GCA_958428675.1 uncultured Collinsella sp. | reverse complement strand
AACGGCGCCCGCGGGCTGGCGAACGTAGATGAGCAACTCGATATCGTCCGCGACGCCTACGCGCTGCTGGGCAAGGCCGAAAACCTTCTGCACGAGGTGTGTCCGGGTGGACACCATCTTGGCGTGGCGCATCTTGCCGAGGATATCGAATGGCTCGATTCGCAAGTTGCGGAATACGCCCACGCATAGTCCCTCGGTATGTTGCGAATGAACGGTATGTACCTGTATGACCGCCGGTGTGCGGGTGAGGAGAAGAATATGGAACCGAAAAACTTGAGCGAATCGACCATCTGCTGCTTTGGCGACTCGACCACCTGGGGCGATAACGGATGCGGTGGGGGAGGCAACGACATCTCCTGGACCTCGCACCTGGGTGCGCTGCTGGGCAGCGCTACGATCGAGAACTTTGGTATTAAGGGTTCGCGTATTGCCGTCAAGGCCGACCGTACCGATTCGTTTGTTGAGCGTTTGGACGGCATCGATCACGCGGCAGACATCTGCATCGTCTTTGGCGGCGTTAACGACTTTAGCCGTAACGTGCCGCTGGGCGAGCCGGACAGCACCGACGTGCACGAGTTCTATGGTGCGCTCGACTACCTGATCCGCACCATCACGGCGCGCTCGCCCCGCTCAAGGCTCGTGTTTATGACGCCGTGCAAGACGAGCGGCAAGCACGAGAAGGATATCCCGGCAAGCAACGAGGCCAACCATCTGGGCCTGACGCAAGACGCTTATGTGCAGGCGATGCTGGAGGTTTGCGATCGTTACTCGGTGCCGGTGATCGACCTCTATGCGCAAAGCGGCATCAGCCCGTTTTTGCCGGAGCACCGCGAACTCTACATGCCGGACGGTCTGCATTACAGCCCTGCCGGCTATGAGCGCCTGGCGCATCGCATCGCCGCGGGCCTCACCGCCGTTTGCCGTTAAAAGTCTGCCGTTCACGGGGATTATAGGGTTAACGTTCACCCTATAATCCCCGTTCGCGTTACACTAGAGTTAACGTTCACCTATCGTTTATGTCAGAGGGGACAGCAATGGGCTGCAATCAAATCCTGGACCGTTATATCGAGCAGTTGATCGAGACCTCTACGCCTCAGGCGCCGGCCTGGAACATCGAAAAGCTTCGCGCCGGCAAGGAGAACACCTGGAATTACATTGACGGCTGCATGATCAAGGCGCTCATCGAGCTGTACGAGATCACCGGCGAGCAGCGTTACCTGACCTTCGCCGACGACTATATCGACTTCTTTGTCCAGGATGACGGCACCATCAAGCATTACGATCCCCAGGAGTACAACCTCGACAACGTCAACGCGGGCAAGACCCTCTACAAACTCTATGACCTGGTGGGCAAGCCCAAGTACCGTGCCGCCATGGACACGATCTATCGCCAGCTCGAGACCCAGCCGCGTACCAAAGAGGGTGTGTTTTGGCACAAGGCCGTCTACCCCAACCAGATCTGGCTTGACGGCATGTACATGGCGCAGCCGTTCTACATGCAGTACGAGCTGAGCTTCCACAACCGCCGTGCCTGCTCGGATAGCTTCCATATGTTCCAGGTCGTGCATGACCTGATGCGCAACCCCCTCAACGGTCTGTACTATCACGCCTACGACGCGAGCCGCAAGCAGTTCTGGTGCGATCCCGTCACCGGTCTTTCGGCCAACTTCTGGCTGCGCGCCGAGGGCTGGTTCGCCATGGCGCTCATCGATACCTGGGAGCTCATGCCGCCCTCGATGTCGGCCGAGAAGGACGAGATCCGCAAGATGTTCCACGACCTGATCGACGCCATGCTGCCGTATCAGGACGAGAAGACCGGCATGTGGCACCAGGTCATCAACCTGCCCAACATCGCCCCCAACTATCTGGAGGAGTCGGGCAGCGCCATCTTTGCCAACGCTATCATGAAGGGCGTGCGCCTGGGCGTGTTGGGCGAGCGTTACTACCAGTACGGCCGCCGTGCGTTTGACGGCATCTGCGACACGTGCCTGTCCGAGCGCGACGGGCAGCTGGCGCTCGACAACATCTGCCTGGTGGCGGGTCTTGGCAACACCGCGCACCGCGAGGGCACGTTTGGCTACTACATGAGCGAGCCCGTCGTCAAAAACGACGCAAAGGGCGTGGCGCCGCTGGTGCTCGCCTATATCGAGACCATGCATCATGACAAGCTGGCCGGTAAGCGCGATCCGCTCGCTCCCTCGGGCGTCTGCTCCATCGACGACCCGTTTGGCGGCTACACGCCGGGCATCAATGCGTGCAAGGAGGTCTAGGCATGGCGCAGTCGAAAGGCGCGCTGAGCGTCGGTGTGCGCCTGCACGACCTGCCCGAGGGCACGGTGGAGGAGCGCATTCGCATGGCGGGCAAACTGGGTTTCTCGTGCATTCAGCTGCCGAGCAAAGTGCTCTACAAGTCCTTTGGCATTAACCGTTCCGGCCTTACGCACGAACTCGCCGACCATCTGCGCGAGGTGCTCGACACCAACGGCGTGCAGGTGGCGGTGCTCGGCTGCTATAAAAACCTGGCAACGCCCGATCAGAATCAACTGGTGGATACCTATGCCGAGTACGAGGCGTGCCTGAGGTTCGCGTGCTGGCTTGGGGGCTGTCCGGTGGGGACCGAGACGGGGCGCCCCAACGCGCAGAACAAGATGGCCGATGACCGTTTTTCGGCTGCTGCGCTCGATACGTTTTGCAAAGGACTCGCACGCGTGTGCTCGATGGCCGAAAAGGAGGGCGGTGAGCTTCTGATCGAGCCCGGCTGGAACGAGATCGTCAATACGCCCGAGCGCTGCCGCGAGGTTCTGGAGCGCGTTTCGAGCACCGCACTCGGCGTGATCTACGATCCGGTGTCGCTGCTGCATCCCACGATCGTCGGTGAGACTTCCGAGCAGGTGTCGCGTATGTTGCACCTGTGCGGCAGCAAGATTCGCGTGCTGCATGCCAAGGACTACGAGATCGTAGACAACGAGGACCAGGATGGCTGGTGTGATGGCTCGGGCTCTCGTTTGGTATGCCACGGAGCTTGTACGTGTGGAAACTTTGATTTTGAGGCCATTGTCGCCTGGGCCGCCGCCGTGCGACCGGGCATTATGACCGTTATCGAGAACAGCGCACCGTCCACGGTCGAGCGTTCGCGCGACGAGCTGCTGCGCATGGGGCACAGCGTGATGTGCGAGCACGTGATTCTGTAACAAAGCAGGCTGGGCGAAAGAGATTGTCGTAGAGGTTCAAGAGGGGTACCGATGGCTATTCATATTGTTGAGGAAGCGAACCGCTGCCTAGGTTGCAAAAAGGCGTTCTGTCAGCTTAAAGGCTGCCCGGTGCAGACGCCTATTCCGCAGGTTATCGACCTGTTTAAGCAGCGCCGTCTGGAAGAGGCGGGTGAGCTGCTGTTCCAAAACAACCCCATGAGCGCGGTCTGCTCCATGGTCTGTAACCATTCGGGCCAGTGCGAGGGCGCGTGCATCCAGGGCCGCAAGGGCACACCGGTGCATTTTTCGAGTATCGAGAACTATATCTCGACCGCATATTTGGACCGCAAGGAGTGGAAGCCCGCGCCGTCGTGCGGCAAGCAGGTTGCCGTGGTCGGTTCCGGTCCTGCCGGCATTACCGTGGCCATTAAGATGGCCCAGCTGGGCTGTGCCGTCACGGTGTTTGAGCAGCGCCCCGAGATCGGCGGCGTGCTGGAGTACGGAATCCCCGAGTTCCGCCTGCCCCGTGCTCTCGTGCAAAAGTACCGCCACGTGATGTGCTCGCTCGGCGTACGCGTCCGTCCCTCGACCACCATTGGCGGCGCGCTGCATATCGACGACCTGCTGCGCGACGGCTACGATGCGGTCTTTGTCGGTACCGGTACCTGGCGCGCCCGCAAGCTGGGTATTCCCGGCGAGTCGCGTGGCAACGTACTGTTTGGTATCGATTACCTGGTCGATCCCACGAGCGTGGCGATCGGTCAGAACGTGGCGGTTATCGGCGCCGGCAACGTGGCCATGGATGTTGCCCGTACGGCTCTGCGCTCGGGCGCTCGCAAGGTTACCGTGTATGCCCGATCGCGCCATATCTCGGCCATCGATGACGAGGTGGAGCTGACCGAGCTTGACGGTGCCGAGATCGTGCGCGGCAAGGCGATCTGCGCCATCGACGATAACGGTCCGGTGTTCGAGACGGCTATCTTTGACGAGGACAACAACGTGGTGGGCTACGAGGAAGAACTTGACCATGTGCCCGCCGACACGGTTGTGATTGCGGCCTCGCAGGTACCCAAGGACAAACTGGTGCTTACGACGGGCGGTCTGGAGACCGACCATCGCGGCCTTCTTTCGGTCGATGAGCACGGTATGACCACCGTGCCTGGCGTCTTTGCCGCCGGCGACGTGGTCAACGGCCCGCTCACCGTGGTCCATGCCGTGGCCGGCGCCAAGCTCGCCGTCGAAGGCATGACCAACTACCTGGGCCTCTAACTCCATCCCACCCATCAGTTGCGGTGAAATACGGACTGTTTTGGCTGTCAAAGGCCTCATCTACTCCGTATTCCACCGCAACTTTTTGTGGGTCGAGCAGAAGTTGGGGGAGCGCGTGCGGTCGGGAGCTGCGCGGTTGCTGATACGATAGGTACGTCAGTAACTGCCGCCGAGCGGCTCAAACGAAAGGAAACCTGTATGGAGTCTTCCGCCTATCCGATGCTCTTTAGCCCGATCAAGGTTGGTACGACCGAGGTCAAGAACCGCGTCTTTATGCCGCCGGTATCTACCAATCTGGCCGATCACGGTTATGTGACCGACGACTTGGTCGATCATTACCGTGCCCGCGCCAAGGGCGGCGTGGGCCTCATCATCACCGAGGTCGTGACGGTCGAGCCCACCTATACCTATCTGCCGGGTGACATGTGCTGTTACGATGACACGTTTATCCCCGGCTGGGAAAAGCTCGCCGCGGCCGTCCACGAGTACGGCTGCAAGATCATGCCGCAGCTCTTTCACCCCGCCTACATGGCCTTTAACATTCCGGGCACGCCGCGTCTGATCGCTCCGTCCTTTGTGGGCCCGTCCTATGCCCGCGAGGCGCCGCGCCCCATCACGGTCGATGAGATTCATGAGCTCACGCATCAGTTCGGTGACGCTGCCGTGCGTATGCAGAAGGCCGGCGTCGATGGCGTCGAGGTTCATGCGGCGCACGCCCATGGCATGCTCGGTGGCTTTTTGACCCCGCTCTATAACAAGCGTACCGACGAGTACGGCGGCTCGCTCGACGCCCGCATGCGCTTCTTGCTCGAGGTCATCGCCGAGATTCGCGAGCGCTGCGGCGAGGACTTCATCATCGACGTGCGTATCTCGGGCGACGAGTACACCGATGGCGGTCTGACCCTCAACGACATGATCTACGTCTCGCGTCGCCTGGAGAAGGCCGGCGTCGACATGATTCACGTGTCGGGCGGCACCACCATCAAGCGCGGCTCCGCCATTCCCGCCGCCGGTACCCAGCAGGCCTCGCACGCTGCCTGTTCGCGCGAGATCAAGAAGCATGTGAACATTCCCGTTGCCACGGTCGGCCGCATTAACGAGGCATGGATTGCCGAGGAACTGATTGAGGATGGCGCTGCCGATATCTGCATGATGGGCCGCGCCAATCTGTGCGATGCCGAGTTCTGCAACAAGGCGGCCGCCGGCAACGCCGACGATATCCGCCCCTGCATCGGTTGCCTGCGCTGCCTGAACGGCATTATGTTCGGCAAGCGCATCTCCTGCACCGTCAATCCGGACGTGGAGCGCGACGAGGCTGGCTACGAGCCTGCGGCCGAGGCAAAGAACGTGCTGGTTGTGGGTGCCGGTCCTGCGGGCATGGAGGCAGCCTACATTGCCGCCAAGCGCGGCCACAACGTGGTGCTCGTGGACAAGCAGGATGAGCCGGGCGGCGAAATGCGCATCGCAGCCGTGCCGCCGGCAAAGCAGGAACTCACCCGCGTGATCAAGTATCAGTACCGTCGCCTGGCCGAGGCCGGCGTCACATGCGTCTTTGGTACCGAGCTGACCGCCGAGGACATCCAGCGCGACTACGCGGGTTACGAGGTTGTCCTGGCCTATGGCGCCGAACCCATCGCCCCGGCCTTTATGCAGGGCTTTAAGCAGGTCATGACGGCTGATGACCTGCTGGGCGGCAAGGCTTTCCCGGGCAAGAAGATCGTCATTGTGGGCGGCGGCACCGTTGGCTGCGAGACGGCCGATTACCTGGCCCCGTTGGTCAACGATCTGTCGCCGGCCAACCGCGATGTCACCGTCATCGAGATGACCAAGACGCTCGCCGCCAACGAGGGCGGCGCCGGTCGCGCGGTGCTCATCACGCGCATGCTCTCCAAGGGCGTTCACGTGCTGACCGAGGCCAAGGTGACCGAGATTACCGAGGACGCTATCAGCTACGAGAAGGACGGCGAGGTTCACACCATCGCCGATGCCGATACGCTGGTGCTTGCCATGGGCTATCGTCCCAACACCAAGTTGGCCGATGACCTTGCCGCCGCCGGCGTTGCCACCCACGTGCTGGGCGATGCCCAGAAGTGCGGCAACATCCGTGATGCCATCGGCGACGGCTACAAGGTCGCCTGCGAGCTGTAGGCTCTTGGCAAATAGGGGAGCGGCCGCCTTGCGGTGACTCAAGCGATAGCCAATCTAAAAAGGCGCCGCGACACATGGATCGTCGCGGCGCCTTTTGTCTGGCGGTTTGTTGGGGGTCGGTGCGCCCCGTGGGCCTTATTACAGGCCCAAGATCTCCTTGACCTTGGCGATGATGGCCTCGTCGGTGGCGTTGGCAAAGAAGTACTCCTGGAAGTGCTCGCCGGCAAGTGCACCCTTCACCAGGTCCTGATCGATCTCGCCCAGGACGTCGACGAGCGGACGCATGGTCACAGCGCGCACGCCATCGAGGATCTTCTTGTTGCGCTGCTCGGGCTCAACGCGCTCGGCGGGGTAGCCGTTGCCCGAACCAAAGCCAAAGAGTTTCTCGAAGGTGTACTCGAGGTTGAGCTCCTGGCCCCAGCCGTTCTTGAGGGCGAAGGGCATGGCGACGGCGTTGCCATCGTTGACCTGGGCAAAGGTGTAGGCATCCAACGGGTCGGCAACATGGCCGCACAGCACGCCGGGGAAGGAGTTGCAGGCGAGCATGGCGCCCTCGCCGGTGCCGCAACCGGTCACGACGTAGTCGGCGGCGCCGGAGTTGAGCAGCACGGCGGCAAGGATGCCGTTCTGCACGTAGGTGAGGGGCTTGGAGTCGGCATCGGCATACATGCCATAGTTAAAGACAGTGTGGCCCATGGGCTCGACGACCTTCTTAAGGGCAGCCTCGATCATAGGGTTCTTGGAGTTCTGAGAATTCTCGTTAATAAGTGCGATTTTCATTCGAGTTAACCTTTCAACCAAGTGTTTTCATTTTTTTTGTTTCTGTATGCGGGCGGCGGCTAATCTAACCTGAAGTTGGTTTTGCGGGCGGTGGACGATAAGGTCTGTCGCGAGTTCCGCACGAGCCGGAAAGCACTTAATGTGCTTTCCGTGCGAGCAGGACTGTCTGAGCAGCAGACTTTATCGTCCACCGCCTCGCCCGAATGCCCTACTGCGGCTGCTTGCCGATGTAGGCGAGGATGCCGCCGTCCACGTACAGGATGTGCCCGTTGACGAAGTTCGATGCGTCGGAAGCCAGGAACACGGCGGGGCCCTTCAGGTCCTCGGGCGTGCCCCAACGGGCGGCCGGCGTCTTGGCAATGATGAACTGGTCAAACGGGTGACGGCTGCCATCGGGCTGCATCTCGCGCAGCGGCGCGGTCTGCGGGGTAGCGATATAGCCCGGCCCAATGCCGTTGCACTGGATGTTGGCCTCGCCAAACTCGGAGCAGATGTTCTTGGTGAGCATCTTGAGTCCGCCCTTGGCGGCGGCATAGCCGGCGATGGTCTCGCGGCCGAGCTCGCTCATCATGGAGCAGATGTTGATGATCTTGCCGTGACCCTTGGCGATCATGCCCGGCAGGCAGGCCTTGGACACGATAAACGGCGCATTGAGGTCGATGTCGACGACGCGACGGAAGTCCTCGGCACTCATGTCGAGCATCGGCGTGCGCTGGATGACGCCTGCATTGTTGACCAGAATGTCGGGCGTAGTGCCAAAATCGGCCTCGATCTTGGCGATGAGCTCGGCGACGACGGCCTCGTCGGTAACGTCGGCAACATAGCCGTGGGCATCAAAGCCCAGCTCGCGATAGTGCTTCTCGGCCTCGGCGACCTTGTCGGCGTGACGGGCGTTAAAGGCGATTTTGGCACCGGCCTCGCCGAGTGCCTCGGTCATGGCCATGCCGATGCCATAGGTGGCGCCGGTGACGAGTGCGACCTTACCGTCCAGGCGGAAGCTGTCCATAAAATCAGACATAGCAATCCTTCCAAAAGAAACGTTCATCTGTATAAGTCTTGTTTCTAATACAAGCTCAGTATAGGAGATACAAGGGAATTAACCCCTAGCTTTTCCTAGAATCAGGTGAACGTTCACTTTTAAAAGGTGAACGGTTGTGGCTGTTTGTTGCGATGTCCGCTAGTTGCTTTTCGCCTGCGCGCCTTCTGCAATCATGTTGCGGTTGTAGACCAGGTGCAAATACATCGCATCGTGCGCCGCGGTGGGATTGCGCGCGGCGATGGCGTCGGCCACACCGCGGTGAGTGCGGATGGTCTCCTCGATCAGCTTTTTGCCGGTCACATCAATAAACAGGGGAACAGATGCCTTGAGCACGCCCATCAGGCGGGGAACGACGAGGTTGCCGCAGCTCTCGGCGATTGCGATATGAAACGCGGTGTCGGCGGCGGAATAGTCTTCGCCCAGCGCGGCCACGCGCTCGGACTCGTCACAAAGCTCTTTGATGCAGACGATTTGATCGTCGGTCGCGTGCTCCGCGGCCATGCTGGCCATCTGCGGCTCGATCATAAAACGCACTTCGAGCAGGTCGCGCGCCAGGCGTCGTTTGTCATCGATAAAGGTAAAGCCCAACGGATCGTCGGCAACGCCGGGGTTCGAGGCCACATAGGTGCCCGAGCCCTGCTTAATGCGCACGATGTTGCGCGACTGCAGCAGCTTCATAGCCTCGCGCACCGTGCTCCTGCCGGCGCCCAAGCGCTCGACGAGCACGGCCTCCTTGGGCAGGCGATCGCCTTGCTCAAGATGCTCATCCAGGATCAATTGAATGATTTTATCGGCTATCTGCTCGGGGAGTCCCAAATCGGTTCGTGCCACGCTTCACCTCATATCAACATAATTCATCAGAGCTATTCTAGCCCATTCAACAGTAGTTGCGCTGGTTTACTCTGACAATGAGGAGACATGAACAGCCGTTTACCGTCAAAAACAGACCGTTTACGAAATACATCAGATGTATTTCAAAAAAGTTTCCTTTCGAAACATCAGACCTATTGAAAACGCGCTATAGTCTACGTCGAATTCAAAAGGTCTGATGAATTGGAGGAAAGATGTCAGACCCAACGTTTATGGCTGATCCCACCAGGCTGGTCATCGCCGCCATCGTGGGCATCGCGCTGCTGCTTGCGCTCATCATCAAGTTCAAGCTGCACCCCGTGCTTTCGATGATGGTCTCGGCGCTCGCGATTGGCATTGGCGCGGGCATGCCGCTCGATCTGGTGGCAGACACCGTCACCAAGGGCGTGGGCACCACACTGCAAAACATCGCCTTGCTCATTGGTCTGGGCTCGATGTTTGGTCAGATTCTGGAGGAGAGCGGCGGCGCCAAGAAGATCGCCCAGACCTTTATCGATACCTTTGGCCAGGGTCACTCCAGTTGGGCGCTGGGCATTACCGGTCTGGTCATCGGAACTACGGTGTTCTTTGAGGCCGGCGTGGTCGTTTTGATTCCGCTTGCGTTTAGCGTGGCATCGCAGACCAAGAAGTCGACGCTCTACTACGGCATCGCACTGCTCGCGGGACTGGCCGCCGGCTATGCGTTTGTGCCGCCTTCGGTCGGCTCTGTTCTGGTCGCCGGTACGCTCGGTGTCGACTTGGGCACCATGATCCTCGTCGGTATCCCCACTGCCTTCATCGCCATGGCCGTCGCCGGCGTCATCTGGGGCCGCAACGTGGGCGGTCGCATCTTTACCGATGTTCCGGAGCATTTCACCTCCGCCGAGGGCGCGAGCGACGAAAAGGAGCTTCCCTCCTTTGGCATGGTGCTTGCCATCGTGCTCACGCCGCTTTGCCTGATTTTGCTGGGCACGCTGTCCTCTTATATCCCCATGCCCGCCGAGGTCGCCTCGATTCTGGCCTTCCTGGGCAAGCCGTTCGTCGCTTTGACGCTCGCCACGCTCGTCGCGATGTATCTACTGGGCGCGCGCCGCGGCTACTCCGGCGCCGAGCTCAAGGCCCTGCTCGACCGCTCCCTTAAGCCCGTTGGCATGATCTTGCTGGTTATCGCTTGCGGCGGCGTCATTCGCTGGATGCTGCAGGACTGCGGCTTGGGCCAGGTTATCGGTCCCATGCTCGAGGCCTCTCCGCTGCCCTTGGTGGTCGTTGCCTTTTTGATTGCCGTGATGGTGCGCGCCTCGGTCGGCAGCTCCATCGTCGCTATGACCATGGCGTCGGGCATTATGGCCGCCATGCCTGCGGTCGCCGGTGCTTCGGTGCTTATGCGCGCCGCCATCTGCCTTGCCATCTGCGGCGGTGCCACGGCGCTCTCGCACGTCAACGATGCCGGTTTTTGGATGTGCTCCTCGTTCCTCGAGATTGACGAGAAGACCACCCTTAAGTCCTGGACCGTTATGGAGACGATCATCGGCCTTACGGGTCTTGCCTGCGCCCTGGTGATTTCGTTTATCGCCTAGTTCGCGTGCTTAAGCATCTTTTGCCGAGCGCATCGCTCGGCCCCATTTTCACCTGATTCATTAACCAACGATTGGTACAACCGTTCAAACCAAAAGAGGAGTACACCATGGACGAGAAGACCAAGGCACAGATTCGGCAGGAGGCAGCCGACCTGGTTGCCAAGCTACAGCCGCGTTCCGGCAAGTTTCGTACCATTAGCCCCGAGATGGACCCGCTGCGTCTGGGCTCCGGCTGGACTATTGAGGACCTGGACAAGCCGCAGGTGATTATCGAGTCGACGTTTGGCGACTCGCACCCGGGTTCTGCCGGCCTGTTCGAGCTGGTCGAGGAGGTCCGCGCCGGTGTTGCCGAGGCTGGTGGCCACGGCGCCCGTTACTTCTGCACCGATATCTGCGACGGCGAGGCGCAGGGTCATGACGGCATCAATTACTCGCTGCCCAGCCGCGACATGATCGCCAACATGATCGAGATTCACGCCAAGGCTACGCCGTTTGACGCCGGTGTCTTTGTCGCCAGCTGCGATAAGGGCTTGCCTGCCAACCTCATGGCCATGGGCCGCGTCAATATCCCCTCCATCGTCGTTACCGGCGGTGTGATGGATGCCGGTCCCGACCTGCTGACCCTGGAGCAGCTCGGCGCGATCTCTGCCCGCTACGAGCGCGGCGAGATCTCCCGCGAGGAGCTCGAGTTTGCCAAGCACAACGCCTGCCCCAGCTGCGGCGCTTGCTCCTTTATGGGCACTGCGTCGACCATGCAGGTTACCGCCGAGGCCCTGGGCCTTATGCTTCCCGGCACCGCTCTGCTGCCCGCCACTAGCTCCGACCTGCGTGAGTTCGCCCGCGAGGCCGGCCGTCAGTCCGTGTGGCTCTCCGAGCACAACCTGTGCCCGCGCGACATTGTGACCAAGGAGTCCTTCGAGAACCTCATCATGGTCCACGGCGCCATCTCCGGCTCCACCAACTCGCTGCTGCATATCCCCGCGATCGCGCGTGAGTTTGGCATCGAGATGTCTGCCGACGACTTCGATCGCCTGCACCGTGGCGCCCACTACCTGCTTAACGTTCGTCCCGCAGGCGAGTGGCCGGCGCAGTTCTTCTACTATGCGGGCGGTGTGCCGCGCATCATGGAGGAGATCAAGTCGATGCTCCACCTCGATGTCATGACCGTCACCGGCAAGACTCTTGGCGAGAACCTCGAGGACCTCAAGAACAACGGCTACTACGAGAAGTGCGGCCGCTACCTGGAGAAGTGGAACCTCAAGCGCGAGGACATCATCCGCCCGTTTGACCAGGCCTTTGGCACCGACGGCTCCATCGCCATCCTCCACGGCAACCTTGCCCCCGAGGGCGCCGTCGTTAAGCATACGGTTGTTCCGCGCGAGATGTTCCAGGCTACGCTTAAGGCGCGCCCGTTCGATTGCGAGGAGGACGCCATCCATGCCGTCCTGACGCACGAGGTCAAGCCCGGCGACGCCGTCATCATTCGCTACGAGGGCCCCAAGGGCTCCGGCATGCCCGAGATGTTCTACACCACCGAGGCTATCGCCAGCGATCCCGAGCTCGGCGCGAGCATCGCTCTGATCACCGACGGTCGCTTCTCCGGCGCTTCCAAGGGCCCGGCTATCGGTCACGTTTCGCCCGAGGCTGCTGTGGGCGGCCCGATTGCCCTGATCGAGGAGGGCGACCTTATCCAGATCAACATCCCCGAGCGCTCGCTGTCCATCGTGGGTATCGCCGGCAAGGAGATGGAGCCGGCCGAGGTCGACGCCGTCCTGGCCGAGCGCCGAGCCGCTTGGAAGCCCAAGGCCAATCGCTATACCTCCGGCACGCTCAAGTTCTTTACCGAGCATGCAGTTTCCGCCATTCAGGGTGGCTACATGGAGTAGCGCCCGTGCGCATCACATTTCTCCTCTCATAGATGCGCGGCAGAAAGGCCCCGAGCTCACTGAGTTCGGGGCTTTTTTATTTCTCTTTTGATATGAAAGGTACGACTATGGTTTTGTTTGGTGGCCGTTGGGGTGTCCCTGCGGAGAATGTCGCGCAATGGGACGGAGCTCCCTGTTTGTTAACGGGTGGCTGGGCGAAATGGCTGCCTATGTGCCTGACGCTAAAAATGCTACCGGTCAGTGAATAAAAGTGAACGTTTAGCTAATGCTCTGATGACGTGAGCTATGATAAGGGCTGCAGTATCACGAAACCGATTTCGCAAAGGGGATGCTGCTTCGAAGTAAAGCTGCTTTAGCTGCAGCGATAGATAAGTGGCGTGGCAAAGGGAGACTGCGTCGGTCCATGTGGCCAAAAGAGAACGTTCACTACTAAAAGGAGAATCATGGAACAACATACCGATTGCTCGTATTGCATGTGCGGCACCGACAACACGCTTGTTGACGCTTTTGGCATTCCCATGCTCGAGCTTCCCGCCAGCAAGCTTATTCTGTTTAAGGAGCAGAGCCACAAGGGCCGTGTGATCGTGGCATCCAAGCAGCATGTCGATGACATCTCGTGCATGTCCGAGGCGGATGCGGCTGCGTTTATGGCCGATGTGCGCCATGTTGCCGCTGCACTCCACAAGGCGTTTGCCCCCGATAAGATCAACTTTGGTGCGTATGGCGACACTATGCACCATCTGCACGTGCATGTGGTTCCCAAGTACAAGGACGATTCGTTTGAGTTTGGTGACGTCTTTGCCATGAACCCCGGCCGGGTCACGCTCGATGCCGCCGGCTACGATAAGATCGCTCAGGCGATTATCGACAACTTGTAAGGTTGAGGCGGGGCGTTTTGTCCCGTCACCTCATTTCAACGCAATAGTTAGGAGCCCATCTATGGATGCAGGAGTTATTTCGCTCCTTTGGGTACTTGTTGGCGTAATTCTGTTGGTCGCCATGATCGTCAAGTTCGGTATCAAGCATTTTAAAAGCTGACGAGAATCCTCAAAACGGCAGCGCGTGGCCGGTTCCGGGCCTAGTTTCCAAATGCGGCGCGCACAAAGCTCTTGGCAAACAGCTTGTTGGCGATGTTGATGACGTGGCCCAAAAACAGTGCTGAGATGGCGGTGGTCACGCCAAAGCCGCCCAGGTTGTGCATAAGGAGCAGCGACAGCGCGAGCGAGATCGCAACATGCGAGCAGTCGAACACGACCTTTACGTCTCCAAAGCGGCGCTTAAGCTTTTCGGCAACGACCTGCACCAAGCCATCGGGTGCGTTGGGGACAACGCCCATGTTGACGACGAGACTTACGCCAAATGCAGTGACAGCGAGGGAGAGCAACATGGTCGCTACCTGTGCGGGGAGCGCCGTGGGATGCAGCGGGTTGA
>CAUAGV010000025.1 GCA_958428675.1 uncultured Collinsella sp. | reverse complement strand
TGAAGGGCAACTTCGGCGACTTGGACGAGCTGCTTTGCTCGGCCGAGGTGCCCGGGGTCGATGGCTTCCTGTTCGATTTGGGCGTTTCGTCACCGCAACTCGATATCCCTGGCAGGGGCTTTTCGTATAACGAGGACGCCCCATTGGACATGCGGATGGATCCGGGTAATAACACCTTAAACGCAGCTGAGGTCATCAACACCTATAACGAACACGACCTCGCCCGGATTCTACGCGTCTACGGCGAAGAGAAGTTCGCCTCGCAGATCGCGCGCGAGATCGTGCGCCGCCGCGAGCAAGAACCGATCGAAACCACCGGCCAATTTGTCGAGATCATCAAGGCGGGTATCCCGGCTGCCGCTCGTCGGCATGGCGGACACCCGGCCAAGAAAAGTTTCCAGGCCATTCGCATCGAGGTCAATCACGAGCTCGATGTGCTCGAACGAGGGCTTGATGCCGCCACCAGGTGGCTCAACCCGGGCGGACGTATCTGCGTCATCTCGTATCACTCGCTCGAGGACCGTATCGTAAAGAACCACTTTAAGGAGATGAGCCAGGGGTGCACGTGTCCGCCGGAGATTCCGGTGTGCGTGTGCGGCAACGTGCCGATACTCAAGGTCATCACCCGCAAACCCTTGGTTGCCCAGCCTGATGAGGTTGAGCGCAACCCTCGGGCGAGATCAGCCAAAATCCGCGTGGCGCAGCGTCTGTAGGCGCGACCGCGCGATATTGGACCTCCCGCTCGCACCATAAACGAAGCTTAAACACACTACCAACGTACTCGGGATGGGAGGCGGCATATCATGGGCTACAACACTTCAAGCGCAGCACTCGCCTATGATATGAACGCCATGCCCGCCTATCGTGAGACGCCGCAGGCCCCCGTTGCTCCCCGTGAGCAGCGCACGCCGCGCTTTGATGTCTACACGGGCGCGGGCCGTCAGGCAAACCAGGCGGTAAGCCCGGTTTTCATGAGCGTTCTTAAAACGTTTTGCATCATTGCGGCTATCTTCATGACGATCGGCGTCGCCCGCGTGGCGCTCGCCGGCGTTACGGCCCAGGTGCTCAACAGCAACGCCGAGCTTACCAACACGCTCGAAAAGGCGACCGATGAGAGCTCCGACCTGGAGGTCATGCATTCGGTCTATGGCGCCGACACGCGCATTCGCGACCTTGCGGGCGCTTATGGCATGGTGGAGCCCAGCGAGAGCGTTACACTTGACTTTTCGCAGGATGCAGCCGCGGGCGCCAACGCGACCGCGACCGCTCAGTAGCAAGACGGTAGCTGAGTATGACAAATGACTATCGCCGCGGTTCCGATGGGGGCCGCGGTTCTGGACGTCCCTCGTCGCGGGGACGTTCTGGTTATCAAGGAACGGGTCGGCAATCTTACAACGCCGGGCAGTCCCGTGGCAACGACCCGGCGTCGCGACTTCGCGGCTCGGGCGGCCCTCAAGTGCATAACAACAGGTCGCGCAAGAGTTCGTCGACCGAATGGCTCACAGGCGCGCCTCTGCCTCGCCGCAAAGCCGTCATGGGATTCATTGGGTTTGGCTTGGGCTTGGGCGTCTTTCGCCTTGCCGACTATCAAATTGTCGAAGCCGATAAACTGCGCGAGCGTGCCGATGCGCGCCGCCTGCTTGCGCAGACCCTCTATGCCAAACGCGGCACCATCTACGACCGCAACGGTAACGTGCTAGCGTCGTCGGTCGAATGTCGCAACATCGCCGTGAACCCGCAGCTTGTCGAGGATGTTGACAAGACGGTGTCGGCGCTGGTCAAGGCAACTGGGATCGATAAAAAGACCTGCCGCAAGCTCGTCGAGTCCGATGGCACCTGGGTGTATATCAAGCGCCAGGTGGACGAAGACGATGCTGCGGCGCTGGAGAAGAAGAACCTGCCCGGCGTGCTTTTTGAGCAGGCCATGAAGCGCGTATATCCATACGGCAATCTGGCATCGCAGGTGCTGGGTGTAGTGAATGTAGACAACGACGGCTTGACGGGTCTCGAGAAGCAATACAACAAGCTTCTGACCGGTACGAACGGTTCTCTTGTGCGCGAGCGCGCGAGGGACGGCAGCTATATCGCGGGCGGTGCCTATAAAAAGGTGGCTGCGGTCGACGGCGTTGATATCGTGACGACGCTCGACGTCAATATCCAGCGTGCGGCCGAGGATGCCCTGGCAGAGGCAGTTGAGAAGACTAAGGCCAAGAACGGCTCGGCGCTGGTCACCGATCCTACGACAGGCGAGATCTTGGCAGCCTGCTCGTATCCGACTTACGACCAGACCGATCTGGAAAACGCCAAGACCGAGGATATGAACTTGCGCCTGGTCACCGACGCCTACGAGCCCGGCTCGGTCTTTAAGACGCTCGTGGCGGGCGCCGGCTTCGACTTGGGCGTCGTGCGATCGAGTACGTCGTTTGAGGTGCCGGCGAGCATCAAGGTGGGTGACGATACCGTCACCGATGCCGACAAGCGCGACTATGCCATGACCATGGATGTGCGCGAGATGATGCGCCGTTCGTCCAACGTGGGCTTTGTCTTGGTGGGGCGCAAGATCGGTGCGGACGACTTTGCCGCCTATGTGGACAAGTGGGGCATAGGTCACAGCTCCGGTGTCGATTTTCCGGGCGAGAGCCTGGGCATCGTCAAGGAGCGTGACCAGTATGACGGCGCCACGCTGGGATCGATGAGCTTTGGACAGGCGCTGTCCGTCTCGCCGATTGAGATCGCACGTGCCGTGGGCGGCATCGCCAACGGCGGCGTGATGATGACCCCGCACTTCTATAAGTCCAGCAAAGGCGACGAGAAGGACTGGGGCGAAGGCGAGCGCGCGATTTCTGAGGACGCCGCATCCCAGGTGACATCGTGCATGCAGACGGTCGTGTCCGAGGGAACGGGCGTTGGCGGCGCGGTTGACGGCTATGACGTGGCGGGTAAGACCGGTACGGCCGAACGAGCCGACGAGAACGGCGGCTACCTCAAGGAGAACTACATGTCGTCCTTTATGGGCTTTGCGCCGGCACAATCGCCCAAGGTGCTGTGCTATATCACGCTCGACGGAACGCCGAGCGGCTCAGATGCCGCTGCGGTGCCGTTCCAGTCCATTATGGCCAACGCGCTCGACGTGCTGGGTATCCCGCACACGAAGTAGGGGGTTACAATCTTTGGGGCGTGGTTTGTTGTCCCATATGAGGGGTGTTCACATGCCCTGCACCACGCATGCGCGGCGCTGGGATACAATACGCCGATAGCATTATTAGGTTTACAGGGGAGCTGCAATGATAGAGATCGCCGTCAACAACCTCGCGGCCGCAACAGGGGCCCGAACCGTGACGGGAGAAGCCGATCGGGTATGCCGCGGGTGTGTTATCGACTCGCGCCAGGTCGAGGAAGGGACGATTTTCGTCGCCTTTCCCGGTGAAAACGTCGACGGCAATGATTTTGCTTCCCGTGCCGTCCAGTCGGGCGCCGGCGCCGTCGTGATGACGCGTGAGCCCGAGGCCGAGCTGGTCTCGCTGGCGCAGGACAAGGGCTGTGCCATCTTGCTGACCGATGATCCCGAGGAGTTTCTGCTGCGTTTGGCGCACACGTACCGTCTGGAGCTTGGCTGCCTGGTCGTTGGTATTACCGGTTCTATCGGCAAGACGACGACCAAGGACGTGCTCGCCGCCGTGCTCGCCAAGCGCTATCGTGTCTGGGCCACCAAGGGCAATTTCAATAACCTGATCGGCATGCCGCTCACGGTGCTTTCCGCTCCGGCCGATACCGAGGTCCTGGTGCTCGAGATGGGCATGAACCATTTCCACGAGATCGAGCGCCTGTCCCAGTCCGCCAATCCCAACCTTGCCATCGTGAGCAAGATTGGTACCTCTCATATCGGCATTTTGGGTAGCCGCGAGAACATCGCCCGCGCTAAGGCCGAGATTGTCCAGGGTATGTGCGCCGCCGGCGACTTCTTGCCGCTGCTGGTTTTGGGCGGCGAGGACGACTTTACGCCGTTCATTCGCGATACGTTCGCCCAGCCTGCTGGTATCGACGTGATGCTGGCCGGCGTCTCGGACGATGATGAGGTCCGTGCCCGCGACGTTCGAGTTGATGACGAGGGCCGTCCGGTCTTTACGCTCGATTTTGGTCAGGGCGAGACAATCGATACCATGCTTGCCATCCCCGGCGTGCAGTCCGTCCCAAATGCCGTTAAGGCCGCCGCGGTTGCCTATCGCCTGGGCGTGACGCCCGAGCAGATCGATGCTGCCTTTAGGGGCCTCACGATTACCGGTCATCGCCAGGAGATCAAGCGCGCCAAGAGCGGTGCCCGCGTCATCGACGATTCCTATAACGCCAGCGCCGAATCCATGGCTGCTGGCCTCGATCTACTGTGCTCGCTTTCGTGCACGGGGTCTCGCATGGCGATCTTGGGCGAGATGGGCGAGATGGGCGATGAGGCCCCTCGCATGCATGAACTCGTGGGCGCCTATGCCGCCGCCAAGAAGCTCGACATGCTGGCGTGCGTGGGTGGTGAGCTGGCCCAGCTTATGGCCGATGCCGCGCGCATGATGGGCATGGACGAGGACCGCATCCAGGTGTTCTCCGATTATCAGCAGGTGCTCGACCGCATGGGCGGCGCGCTTGAAAAACATGATGTTGTACTGGTCAAGGGTTCCCGCTTTGTTGAGCTCGACCGCTTTGTGGAAGGTGTGTGCTAGCCCATGTTCGGCAATCCCTCGTATCCAACGTATCAGGCTTTTTTGGGGCTTGGCATCGCCGCTGCCATTGCGCTGCTGCTCATGCCGTGGTGGATCAAGCTGCTCAAGGTCGAGGGTATCGGCCAGCAGGTTCGTGCCGACGGCCCCAAGCGTCATTTGGTTAAGCAGGGAACGCCCACCATGGGTGGTGTTGTCATCCTCGTCGCGATCTCGCTGACCTGCCTGCTGATGGGCAAGCTCACCACCGAGCTCGTGCTCGTGCTGCTCGCCACGCTGGCGACCGGCGTGCTGGGCCTGATCGACGACCTGACCTCCGTTACGCATGGGCGCTCGCTCGGTCTGACGCCTCATGCCAAGATGATCGGCCTAACCATTATCTGTGTCACCTTTACGGTACTTGCCGTCAACTGGTGCGGCGTCGCCCCCGAGATTCGTTTTCCCGGCGGCCTGACGATTGACCTCGGTGTTCTTTCGACCACCATCTGCGGCCTTTCGTTCCCGTGGCTCTACATTGTCTTTTGCTGGCTGATGATCGCCGGTCTTTCTAATGCCGTGAACCTGACCGATGGCCTTGACGGTCTTGCTGGTGGCACCTCCATGATTGCCATGCTCGCCATGGCTGCCATGGCGTTTTTGCACGGAGACGTGAACCTGTCCATCTTCTGCACCGCGTGTGCCGGTGCCTGCTTGGGCTTTCTGTGGTTCAACTGCTATCCGGCGAGCATCTTTATGGGCGATACCGGCTCGCTTGCCCTGGGCGCCGCGTTTGCCTGCACGTCCATCATGACCAACACCGAGGTCGTCTCCCTCATCATCGGCGGCCTGTTTATCGTTGAGACCCTGTCGGTAATGATTCAGGTTGTCTACTTCCACTTTACGCACAAGCGCGTCTTCCTTATGGCGCCCATCCATCATCATTTCGAAAAGAAGGGCTGGGCCGAGACCAAGGTCGTCATCCGTTTTTGGATTATCGCTGCGGCCTTTGGTGCCGTTGGCCTTGCTTTGTTCTTCCAGTTGGGATAGTGGTCTTTCATGCCTCTTGCTGATGTCTTTAGCCTGCTCGTTTTGGGTCAGGGCAAATCCGGTCTCGATGTCGCCCGCTGGGCGCTGGCACATCCCGAGCGCGTAAGCGCCGTTACCGTGTATGGCGGCGGCACCTCTGAGCCCAATGACGCCACGCGTGCGCTTGAGGCTGCTGGTGCGTCGTTTGTCTATGGGACCGAACAGGTCGAGGGCGCCTATGACGTATGCGTGACGTGCCCGGGCATCTCGGAGTTCTCGGGCTTCTTTAAGGCCGGGCGCGAACATGCCGCCCAGATTATGGGTGAGCCCGAGTTTGCCTATCGCCTGTCGCCCGATAACTGGATTGCCATCACGGGCACCAACGGCAAGACGACCACCACGTCGCTGACTGATTATCTGCTCAAGGCTGCCGGCGAGGCCAGCGTTGCTGTCGGCAACATCGGCGAGCCGCCGGTCAACGAGATTGACGGCCGAGCCCACAACGAGTGGTTTGTGGCTGAGCTCTCGAGCTATCAGATTGCTACGACCACCGAGCTCCACCCCCGCGTGGCGGTGCTGCTCAACATCACTCCCGACCACTTGGGCTGGCATAAGAGCCATAAGAACTATGCGCTTGCCAAGATCAAACTGTTTGACAATATGGTCGATGACGATCTGGCGGTTGTCGACGTCGAAGACGCCGGCATTCACGAGTTCGATGAGTACATCTACACGCCGGGTCGTCGCATCTGCAAGGTTGCCTTTGACGAGCCTGAGGGCGAGGATGCCGCCTTTGTGCGCGATGGCAAGATGATCGTGCGTCTGAAGGGCGTCGAGACCCCGCTCATCGCTACATCCGAGCTCAAGATCTCGGGCCATCACAATGTTATCAATGCCCTGTGCGCTGCTACGGCTGCCTTGGCAGTCGGTGCCGATGTCGACGGTGTCTGCCGCGGTCTGGCCTCGTTCCAGCCGCTCGAGCACCGCGTGGAGCCGTGTGGCGAGATTGACGGCGTGCGCTACGTCAACGATTCCAAGGCGACCAACACCGATGCGGTCGAGAAGGCACTGACGGCATTTCCCGATGACGACGTGATCTTGCTGCTCGGCGGCCACGATAAGGGCACGCCGCTCACGGACTTCGCGCGCGTTGTTATGGATAACGTACGCTCGGTCGTCTGCTTTGGCGATGCGCGCGAGCGCTTCACCGCCGCTATGGACGAGGCCGATGTCGATGGCGATGTGGATATCGCCCAGGCGGATGACCTACGCGACGCCGTGGACGTTGCCCGTTCGTTGTCGAGCCGTGGTGACGTGATCTTACTTTCTCCTGCCTGCTCTTCGTTCGATGAGTTCTCGGGCTATGAGGAGCGCGGCCGCGTGTTTAAGGACTACGTGGCTCAGCTTGCCGCTACAGCGAAATCACAAATGGAATAGGGGTTGCGGTGAGAGAGGAGAGCCCCCGACAAGGTATGAGGAGGCCCGACTCGGACCGTGCTTCCTCACGTCGCACCACACCGCGTTCCGGCCGCGGCGGGCAGTCGTTTAGCGAACGCTATATTGCCGGCGTTCCCGCCCGTATCATGCGTCCCCGTTTGATATTCATGGCCTGCTTGTTTACCTTGGTATGCTTTGGCCTGCTGATGGTGTACTCGGCGTCTTCGGTCGAGGCGCTGCACGAGAATGGCTCGGCGACGTTTTTTCTGGGTCGACAGGCCGCGTTTGCCGTGGTCGGTGTTCTGGCGCTGATTGCCATCGTGCGCGTTTTGCCGGACAGCTGGTTTGGGGAGGATGTGCTCAGGATCTTCCTTATCGGCATGATAGGGCTACTGCTTCTGGTGTTCTTGGTGGGCAGCGGCAGCCGCGGCGCCACGCGCTGGCTCAACATCGCCGGTATTCAGTTCCAGCCTTCCGAGTTTTTAAAGCCATTTGCCATTGCGTATTCGGCCATCATGCTTGATCGCTTCTTTTCGCCCGGTGGCAACATCAACGAATTCCTTCGCAAGATGGGCATCTACCTGGGCATTTCGCTCTTTCTGATCTTTATCCAGCCCGATTTCGGTACTGTCCTGATCATCCTGTTGACCCTCATGTGCATGGCGTTGTTTGCGGGTCTCGACCCCAGATTTATCATCGGCGTGCTAATCTTCGGCATTCTCGTGATCGTGATTGCGCTTGTCGTAGAGCCATACCGTATGGTGCGTATTCAGGTTGCCTTGAACCCTTGGGCCGACGAGTATGGTGACGGCTATCAGGCCACGCTTGCCATCATGGCCTTTGCCTCGGGCGGTCTGTTCGGCCGTGGCATCGGCAACTCAACCATGAAGTACTCGTATCTGCCCGAGGCACACAACGACTACATCTTGGCCATCATTGGCGAGGAAGTCGGTTTTGTCGGAACCGTGCTGTTCTTCTTGGTGTTTGCGATGCTGATCTACTCGGCGTTTCGCATTGCCGAGCAGGCGACCGATCGTCGGGGCGCGCTCATGGCGTCTGGCTCCGCGGTCATTCTCGCAGTGCAGTTTTTGATTAACGCGCTGGGCATCCTCAACGTGTTTCCCATGACGGGCAAACCGTTGCCGTTTATTAGCTACGGCGGTTCGTCGATTATTGTGTCGCTCATGCTTGCCGGGTTGATCCTGCGCGTTTCGTACGAGAGCGCCCGCCGCGATGAGTATGACCGCCGCCGTGAGAGCTTTGCCGTTATGGATGAGAGTACCGCCGGCGTGCCCCACGTGCGCGGCGAGCGATCTTCGCGTAACGGTTTTACCGTCCTGGATGGCTCTGCGACCGACCCCGCAGCCCGCCCGCGTCAGCGAACGGCGCCGCAAGGTCGTCCTCAGCGCCCCACTCCTCGCAATGCGGGCGGCGGATATAATCGAATCGATTTGAACTCAGACCCGTCGGCGCGTCTGCGTACCGACGGCCAGGGACCGCGTGTACGAAGGGACTACCATGACCGATAAAATGACCGTTGCTATTGCAGCCGGCGGCACGGCAGGGCACATCAACCCCGCGCTCGCCTTGGCCGAAGAGCTGCGTGACCGTGGCCACCACGTTGTGTTCGTGGGCCAGTCGCGCAAGCTCGAGGGTCGTCTGGTCCCCGAGGCTGGGTTTGGTTTTGTGCCCATTACGGTCACGGGCTTCGACCGCTCCCGTCCTTGGACGGCGCTGACCTCGCTGTGGCGTGTCAACAAAGCCAAGCGTGCGCTCGCCAGTCATTTCTCAAAGGTCGGCAAGCCCGATGCCGCCATTGGTTTTGGTGCCTATGTCGAGGTTCCGCTGCTGGGGTGGTGCAAGGGCGCGGGCGTTCCGTATCTGCTGCATGAGCAGAACTCTGTTCCGGGCCTGGCCAACAAGATGATGAACTCCCACGCCGCCCGCGTGTGCATCTCGGTGCCGGCAGCGCGTTCGGTCTTTGAGCGCGAAGGTGACCCTGACCACGTGCTCATGACCGGCAACCCCGTACGTCGCTCGGTGATCGAGGGCGATCGCGCTCGCGGCCGCAAGGCACTTGGCGTTCCCGAGGACGCTACGCTGCTGCTCGTCTTTGGCGGTTCACTTGGCGCCCAGCACCTCAACGAGCGCGTGGTTTCGCTCAAAAACGAGCTGCTTTCGCGCAAGAACCTCTATGTGTTGCATTCGACGGGTGCCGACGGCTTTGAGGAGACCGAGCGCGCTTTGGCGCTGACGCCCGAGGAGGCGAAGCGTTACCGCGTCCAGTCTTACATCGACAACATGGGCGATATGCTGGCTGCTGCCGATTTGGTGCTCTCGCGTTCGGGCGCATCGAGCGTGGCCGAGATCGCTGCGCTCGCCGTACCTTCGGTGCTCGTGCCGTATCCGCATGCGACGGCCGACCACCAAACCACCAATGCCCGTTATCTGGTCGACGCCGGGGCCGGCGTGCTCTGCGCCGATGCCGATATCGACGGTTCTGCCTTTGCCGATGAACTGCTGCACCTGGTCGATGACGCGGCGGCGCGCGACGCCATGCGTCAGGCGGCGCGTGGTCTGGCTCAGGATAGGGCCGCCGCTCTTCTGGCGGATGCGGTAGAGGGTTTGCGTTAGTTAGACGGGATATCGTCGGTCGCCCTCGCGCTGATGCGGTAGGTGCGGTACAGTTAACGGGTTACAGGCAGTGTTTACGCAAGGAGTACACGAGCACATGGCTGATTCCCAGACTGCAACCTCCGCGCCCGAGTTTAAGAGCGCCCACTTTATCGGTATCGGCGGCGCCGGCATGAGCGGCATCGCCCTCGTTCTGCACGAGCGCGGTTATGCCGTTACCGGCTCCGACCTTAAGACGTCACGTTATATCCGCCAGCTTACCCGCGCTGGTGTGAAGGTGCATGTGGGCCATGAGGCCGCCACGATCGACGAGGTCAAGCCCGACGTGGTTGTTGTCTCCACCGCTATTCCGGAGTCCAACCCTGAACTCGTGCGCGCTCGCGAGCTTGGTATTCCCGTGTGGCCCCGTGCCAAGATGCTCTCTGCTTTGGGCCACGGCTACACCACCGTCGCTGTTGCCGGCACGCATGGCAAGACCACCACGTCTTCGATGTGCGCCACCATGCTCGACCGCATGGGTCTGGATCCGAGCTTCCTGATCGGTGGCATCGTCGAGGGCTATGACACGAACGGCAAGAACGGCTCGGGCGACTACTTTGTCGCCGAGGCCGACGAGTCCGACAGCTCCTTCCTGTTCCTGAACCCCAACGTGGTCATTGTGACCAACGTCGAGGCCGACCACCTCGATCACTACTCGGGTATCGAGGAGATCGAGGCAACTTTCGCCAAATTCATGAGCCTGGTGGGCGAGGACGGCACCGTCATCGTCTGCGGTGAGGACCCGCATCTGGTCGAGCTCGCCAAGTCGACGGGCCGTCACGTGCTTTCCTACGGCTTTGCCGAGAGCAACGACATCGTCTGCATGCACCCGGATGTCAAGGGCATCCAGAGCGACTTTATCGTTCGCTTTGAGGACGGCACTGAGCACGCTGTGGAGATCAAGAGCAATCCCGGTCGCCACAACATGCTCAACGCCACGGCGGTGCTCACCGTCGCCCATGTCCTGGGCCTTGACATCGACGCCGCCGCCAAGGCGCTCTCGAGCTTTGAGGGCGTCCGCCGTCGCTTTACCCACGTGGGCGATATCGATGGCATCACCGTGGTCGATGATTACGGCCATCACCCCACCGAGATCAAGGCGACGCTTGCTGCCGCTTCGTCGCTGGGCTACAAGCACGTCGACGTCGTGTTCCAGCCGCATCGCTATTCGCGCCTGCAGGCCCTGTGCGACGACTTTGCCGATGCATTTGCCAATGCCGATAAACTGCTGCTGATTGATGTGTTCTCGGCTGGCGAGATGCCCATTCCGGGTGTCACCTCTAAGATGCTCGCCGATACCGTGCGCGCCAAGCATCCTGGCAAGGAGGTCGTGTACTGCTCCAGCCGTCTTGAGCTCAATCAGGAGCTCGAGCAGATGGTGGGCGAGGGCGACCTGCTGCTCACAATGGGTGCCGGTGACGTTACGACCGTCGGTCCCGAGTTTATCGAGTATCTGACTGCCAAGAAAGACGCTTAAGTCTAATGGGTCTGTTTAACGCCGTCATGGCGCTCTCGGGCATGATCGACACGGATGTGATCGAGGACGAGCGCCTTGCGCGTCATACGAGCTATCGTATCGGCGGCAAGGCCGACCTCTTTGTGACGTGCCATAGCTATCATGCCCTCCGCCGCGCCGTGGCGGTGCTCGATCGCGAGCAGGTGCCGTGGGTCATCATCGGCAAGGGCTCCAATCTGCTGGTTGCCGATGGCGGTTATCGCGGTGCCGTCATTTCGCTCGGACGTGAGTTTCAGCGCACGGTTGTTGCCGATGACGGTTGTACGCTGACGGTCGGTGCGGGCGTGATGTTTGCGCGCCTGGTCAACGATGCCCTGTCGCGTAGCCTCTCGGGCCTTGAGTTTGCCGTTGGCATCCCTGGTTCGGTCGGCGGTGCGATATCTATGAATGCCGGCACACGGACCGAGTGGATTGGCTCGCTAGTTGAGGATGTCGTAACGTTTGACCCGGCATCCGGTATCAAGCATTATGCGGGGTCCGAGATCACTTGGGGCTACCGCGAATGTAGCCTTCCCCGCAATGAGATCATCCTCGAGTGCGTGCTCAAGCTTAAACCGGCGCCCAAGGCCGACATTCGCGAGCGCATGGAGCGGTACCTGACGAGGCGCAAGCGTACGCAGCCCATGGGTCGCGCATCCTGCGGGTCGGTCTTTCGCAATCCGCCCGATGCGAGTGTGGGCAAGCTTATCGAGGATTGTGGATTAAAGGGTTTTTCAATTGGCGGCGCGGAAGTTTCGCCCGTTCACGCTAATTTTATCGTTAATAACGGAACTGCCTCGGCCGATGACGTTGCCGCGGTTATCAGACATGTGCACGGAAAGGTGAGGGAGGCGTATGGCATCGAGCTCAGACCGGAAGTTAAATTCCTCGGCTTCTAGAGCATCGAAACCCACCTTCCGCCGCGCCGGAGGGCGTTCCGGCGCGCCTGCCAAACCTCAACGCAATACCGTCGCGCATTCTAAGTCTGTCGGGCATGCTCGACAGACCAGTCGTCCGGTCGTCGGCTCGCAGCTCGGTAATCGTCCGGCCGCAAAAAAGTCCTCGCGTCCCTCGGTGACGTCAAAGCCTGTTATGGGCGCCAAACCTGCCCGTCCCATGGCAACTCCTAAGCCCTCGACGGGAACTAAAGCGCCGCGTCCAGGTCGCACGCTGGGCGCATCGAAACCGCGCTCGCTGACATCGGTCCCGGTTACCGTCAAGAAGCCTTCGGGTAAAAAAAGCGTCAACCCGTTGTCTTCACTTGGGGCGATGGTAAATAAAACATCAGACGCCGCTTCTGTCGTTACAGGCAAAGGCAAAATCGTGGGCGGCGTTCTGGCCGTCTTGGCCGTGCTCGTCGTCGTTGCCATCGTGGTGATTAACTCTGGATTGTTTACCGCCACTGATATTCAGATTCAAGGCAGCGAGCATGTGACGAAGCACGATGCTATCCAGCTGATCGATTTGCCCGAGGGAACGTCGCTTTTTAACGTCGATCCCGACCAGATTACCGAGGATCTCAAGCAGAACCCGTGGGTCTCGGGCGTGGATGTCCAGCGTCAGTTCCCGCATACGCTCATCATTACGCCTATGGAGCGCAAGGTCATCGCAATTGCCTATATCAGCTCCGATGACCTTGCCTGGGCCATCGGGGATGATGACACCTGGATCGCCCCACTGTCGACGTCGGTCGAAGTGGACGACCAGGGCAACGTCATCACGACAGGGCAGGGCTCAAATACCTTGACCGGAATCGATGCCGCGCTGGCGCTCGCTAAGCATTATGGCGCGGTGCTGTTGACTGATGTCTCGGCGGATGTCGCTCCGGTTTCCGGCCAGGCGGTGAACTCCAAAGCCGTTAAGGCCGGCCTGGATTATGTGCGTGGTTTTTCGAGCGAGTTCTTGGGACAAGTCAAGGATATTTCCACGCCTTCGGTCGAAGCCATCTCGGCACACCTCAATAACGGCATTGAGGTGTCGCTGGGCGATTCGAACGATATCGCCAAGAAAGAACGCGTAGTCACCAAGTTGCTTTCGCAGGTAGAGGGCGTAACGTATATCAATGTGCGCTCTCCGGGCAACTACACATTTAGGAATGCTCCGACCTCGTAGCGCTGGTTGTTACTTTGTTGAGGGGCCATACCACGCCGTTTATCTGGTTTGTTTGGTTTTCACGGTCAATTATTTGACTGATACGTTCATAATGTGCAAACATAATACGGTTTACCTTTGCATTTACTTTCAACCTGAAGGTTAATGTGCGCAGGGGTCGACCCATGCTATGGCTATAACCTTTGTTCGGAGGACCGACATGCACGAGACAGAGATCAACAACTACCTTGCCGTCATTAAGGTGGTCGGCGTCGGCGGCGGCGGTACCAACGCGGTCAATCGAATGATCGAAGAGGGCATCCGCGGCGTCGAGTTTGTTGCCATCAACACCGATGCTCAGGCACTCGCGATCTCTGATGCCGATATCAAGGTGCACATCGGCACCGACCTTACCCGCGGCCTGGGCGCCGGCGCCAACCCCGAGGTTGGCCGCAAGGCTGCCGATGAGTCCCGCGACGACATTGCCGAGGCGCTTGCTGGTGCCGACATGGTGTTCATCACCTGCGGCGAGGGCGGTGGCACCGGTACCGGCGCTGCTCCCATCGTTGCCGATATCGCGATGAACGAGGTCGGTGCACTGACCGTCGCCGTCGTGACCAAGCCCTTCACCTTCGAGGGCCGCAAGCGCAAGAAGAGCGCCGAGGAGGGCATTAAGACCCTCTCCGATTGCGTCGACACCATGATTGTCATCCCTAACGATAAGCTGCTCGACATCGCCGAGAAGAAGACCACCATGCTCGAGGCCTTCGCGATTGCTGATGGCGTCCTTTCCCAGGGCACCCAGGGCATCACCGACCTCATCACCGTCCCCGGTATCATCAACCTGGACTTCGCCGATGTTAAGACCATCATGAAGCAGGCCGGTACCGCCATGATGGGTATCGGTACCTCTTCTGGGGATACCCGTGCCGTCGACGCAGCCCAGCAGGCCATCTCCAGCCCGCTGCTCGAGAGCTCCATCGATGGTGCCACACGCGTGCTGCTCTCCATCGCCGGTTCCAAGGACCTGGGCATCCAGGAGATCAGCGACGCCGCCGACGTTGTCGCCAACGCCGTCGACCCCGAGGCCAACATCATCTTCGGTACC
>CAUAGV010000024.1 GCA_958428675.1 uncultured Collinsella sp. | reverse complement strand
TGCTGGTTGGGGCCGCTGGGCTGATGTGGGGGCACGTGGCCGTTGCAGGCCCTGGTCCCGGCGGCGGCCCCGGCGCTTCGCGCCTGCCGTCTTGGGGGACTGCGGAGCGCGGCCGGCAGCTGCGGCGCGTTGCGCCTGCTACCTGCGGGGACTTTGGGGTCGTGCGGCAGCTGCGGCGCTGTCGCGCCTGCTGCCTTGGGTGACTTTGGGGTCGATTGGGGTTGTCTGCACAATTCGCGGTATTATGTTGCGGAGTTTTGAAAGGAGCCGCTGGTGGTCACGACGACATTTGCCTCGCCTTTGGGCGAAATCTTGCTTGCCGCTGATGGCCGCGGTCTGACGGGGCTTTGGTTTGAGGGGCAGGAGCACTTTGGTTCCACGCTTCTCCGGGAAGACTCCGAACATGTTGAAGGCGCCGACGCGGTTTCCGGTACCGGTGGCATGTCGTCGGTGAGTCCGGCAAATGGTGTGGCCTCTTCGGTGCTTGAGCGTTCATGGGCTTGGCTGAATGCTTATTTTGCGGGGCAGGAGCCTCGGTTTACGCCGCCGTTGCATTTGATTGGTACGGCGTTTCAGCGCGAGGTTTGGTTTGAGCTGCTTTCTATTCCGCGTGGCGAGGTCGCTACGTATGGCGAGATCGCCCAGCGTGTAGCGGCTCGACATCGTGTGCCGGGAAATGAAGCGCCCGCTGTGTCTCCTCGTGCGGTGGGGGCTGCGGTTGCGCGTAATCCCATTTCGATAATCGTGCCGTGCCATCGCGTGGTCGCGGCCGACGGATCGCTCAACGGATATGCCGGCGGGCTTGATCGCAAGGAGTGGCTGCTTCGGCTTGAGGGCGCGTACGAGGAATAACGCTCGAACGCTTTGCATAACTAGGACGCCGCAAAAGGACGAGCCTCCGTCCTTCCGCGGCCGGTATGCGTCCGGGCGCTCGGCATCGGCGGCTTAAGTTTGGCTAAGTCACATCCTGCGTATTTGAAAACGCGCAGGTTGAGCCGCTAAGGCTGCGCTAAGGCGGTTGACGGTACGCTATCATCGGCAGTATCGAAACCTGTAGAGCCATGCGCCAAAGGAGCAACTATGAAGCTGATGCTTGCCGAGGACGAACCTGGTCTCTCCCGCGCCCTCACCGCGATTCTTCAACATAGCGACTACGAGGTCGACACCGCCCTCGACGGCTTGACGGCGCTCGAGAATCTACTCACCAACGATTACGACGCCGCAATCCTGGACATCATGATGCCCGGCATGGACGGCATCGAGGTGCTCAAGCGTACACGCGCCGCCGGAAAGCGACTGCCCATCATCATGCTCACGGCAAAAAGCGAGGTGTCCGATAAGGTCGAGGGCCTGGATGCCGGTGCCAACGATTACCTGACCAAGCCGTTTGCCGCCAAGGAACTGCTTGCGCGTATTCGTGCCATGACGCGTGCCGCGACGGCAATTGACGCCACGACGCTCAGCGTGGGTAACGTGCGCCTCGACACGGCGGCTTGCACGCTTGTGGGACCTTTGGGCGAGGAGCACCTGGCCAATCGCGAGTTTCAGCTTATGGAACTCTTTATGCGCAACGCCGGCACGCGCATGCCCACCGAGCGCCTAATGCTTGAGGTTTGGGGCGAGGACGCGCCCGAAGGTGCCAATGTAGTGTGGGTCTATATCTCGTACCTGCGCAAAAAGCTGACGGCGCTGGGTGCCGACGTGGCCATCCGCGCGTCGCGCAACCAGGGATATTCGCTCGAGGTTGTCGAGGAAGGAGAACGGGCGTGAGCGTGCGCACGTGGTGCAAGCGCATGGCGGCGAAGCTCGGCATGGGTGTGGGCTCGGGTAATCCGGAGCGCGCCGATGCTGCCAGTGCAATGGGCCGTCGCCTGCGTCGTAAGTTCATCCTCGTTGCCATGGGCGCTGTGACCGTGGTGCTCACGCTCATCATCGCTGGCATCAACATTGTCAATTATTCGCATGTTTGCAAGATGGCCGATGCACGACTGGACTATATCCTGGCAGGCAAGGATGGCATTGATGGGGAGGACGAGCCTAAGACCGGTCCCGGTCAGGATGCGGTTGCCGGCAAGGTTGCTACCGGTAACCGGGCGGCCGTTCGCGATGTGCATTTTGAAGGCATGACGGCGGAGTCTCCCTTCGACACGCGCTACTTTACGGTGTCGATTGCCGGCGGGCAGGTGACCGATGTCAACACGGCCCGCATTGCCGCGGTAGGTGCCAAGCGTGCCGCCCGCATCGCTGCAGGACTATATTCCAAGGGTTGGACTTCGGGCTTTTCTGGCAACTACCGTTATACGGCTACGGTTCAGGGCGACAAGACAACCTATGTGTTCGTGGACTGTTCGCGCGAGCTTGCAAGTTTCCATTCGTTTTTGAGCGCGAGTGTGGCAATCAGCTGCATTGGCTGGCTGGCGGTGCTGGCAATTGTAACGGTCGCCTCGGGTGCGGTGATTCGGCCGATGGTCGAGAGTTATAGCAAACAGAAGCGCTTCATTACCGATGCAAGCCACGAGATCAAAACGCCGCTGGCCGTGATTGACGCCGCCAACGAGGTCCAAGAGATCGAGAGCGGCGAGAGCGAGTGGACGCAGAGCATTCACGAGCAGGTCGCGCGGCTGACGGCGCTCACGGAGCGTCTGGTGTTCCTGGCGCGTATGGACGAGGGTTCGGCCGGCTTTACTATGGCGACGATTGATCTTTCGGAGGCCGTGGACACGGCTGCGACGCCATTTGAATCGGTGGCGGTTTCGCGCGGAAAGCGGCTGTCGACGTCGATCGCGAGCGGTGTGCGGGCCCATGCCGATGCCGCGGCAGTGGCGCAGGTTGTTGAGCTGCTGCTGGACAACGCCACACGCTACGCAAGCGAGGACAGCGTGATCGAGCTGAGCCTGCGTGCCGTTTCGCGCGGTGCGGGCAAAGGCTCGGCCGAGCTTGTCGTATCGAATGCTGTTGATGAGCTGCCCGAGGGCGACCTGGACCGGCTGTTCGACCGCTTCTATCGTGCGGACGTGTCGCGCAGCTCCAAGACAGGTGGCTCGGGCGTGGGGCTGTCCGTCGTGCGCGCCATCGCCGAAGCCCATGGCGGATCCGCCACCGTATCCGGCCACGATCATCAGATCACCTTCACCGTCCGCCTCTAAAACCTGCAAAAAGGGACAGGTTTGTTTTGGCAGGTTTTATCTGGAGAAACGTCGACGGAGGAGGCTGTGGGCGGAAACTGTGTCCCGGTTTGACGCCTCGGAATGGGATGAGCTTTCCCCTTGGAGGGCCTAGCGGAAACTGCGCCCCGGTGTATCTGCCGGGCGGCTTCCTACGCCCGCTCCTGCAGGGCGTAGATCGATTTGTCCATGTTGAACAGATAAGCCACAACGCAGACGATGAAGAACATCGGCAGATTACCGAAACCGAAGACCTCGCAGCCAATGAGGATCGGCGCGAGCAGCGTATTGGTGGCGCTGCCAAAAACGGCGGCGTAGCCCAGCGCGGCGCAGAGCTCGACGGGCATGCCGAGAATCCCGGCGAGTACGACACCCAGGCTGGCTCCGATGGAGAACAGCGGCGTCACCTCGCCACCCTGATATCCTGCGGCAAGCGTGGCGATGGTGAGTACGAATTTGAGCGCCCAGTCCCAAGGCATGATCGACGCCTCGCCGTTGTCACCCAGTGCCGCGGATATCAGGTTGGTGCCAAGGCCGCAGTATCGCCCCTGCCACAGCGCGAACAGAATCGCCGACAGCGCAAGGCCCATAACGGCAACGCGTATGTAAGGGCTGGGGAGCAGCCGCGCTGCAAGGGTCTTGGCATGGGCAAGGCACCAGGCAAAAGCTCCACCTACCATACCAAACGCGATACCCAACAACGCCAGCCGTCCAAGACCGGGGAGGTCGAGCGCATACGAGGCGGTAACGGCGACCTCGAACTTCTCGAGTCCCAGAGCGCCGGAGGTCATGCTTGCGGCAAGTGAAGCCGTAAGCGCGGGAAACAGCGCGCGGTATTCCATGCGTCCGGCGACCAGCACCTCGACAGCAAAGACCGTAGCGGCGAGCGGCGTTCGAAAGAGTCCGGCAAAGCCGGCGGCCATACCAATGAGCAAAAACGTGTTGCCGGGGTCGCGGAAAGGCAGGCGTCGGCCGATCCAATGCGAGACGGTTGCGCCGATCTGCACGGCTACGCCTTCTCGTCCCGCGCTGCCGCCAAAAAGATGCGTGGCCCACGTGCTCAGCATAATGAGCGGCACCAGACGCGGGGAGATGGCGTCCTCGCGTCCGTGACCTACGTCGAATACTAAGCTCATGCCCCGATCGGTGCCTTTGCCCCAGGTGAGGTAGGCAAATACGATGGCCAAGCCCATGAGGGCGAGGAAGGGAAGGAGCAGTACGATGTGCTCGTTACGGAAGGCGCCAATTGCCAGGAGCACACGACCAAAAAGGGCACAGATGGCGCCAACGATAACGCCGATAGGGATTCCGACGGCGCCCATGAGCACGAGACCGCTATAGGTGTTGACCAGGCGTTTGATTCTGCTCGAAGCGCTGCTTTCTGACATTTTGCTTTCCGACACTTGCTCTCTTGATAGAAAAAGAGCTGGAGTTGCGCATCGTTGAGAGGCTTTCCAGCTTTAGCAAAACAAACTTATAAGATGCGACGGGCCGCGTCAAGATAATTACCGGACGGTCTAGGAGGCGGCTGGTTGGCTGGCTTAAAACCTAGCGCGTGAAATGACGCCCCACGCTATTCAGCGCGCTTGATAGGATGACGAACCACGGTCTTAAGTTTCTCCGGTGCGCATTTGCGTGGATCGGAGAGATAGATTTCGTGATGTAAACGGGTGTCTGAGAAGTCGGGAACATAGCCCAGCTCGGTCGTGTATTCATGCATAGCGTCTACGGTCGCCGGTTCGTTGTCGTAGGGCCCGGTGTGCATGCATTGAACGCAGAGACCCTCGTCAACTTTAAGCAGTTCGACGGCGGAAAAGTCCAGTTTCTTTTTGGTCGTGGCTTCCGCGACTGCCCAGTCAAAGTCATCTCGGGTGACGAAATCAGGCAGGCGGATGCACGAGATAAAGTTGAAATTGTCCTTGTGTACATAATCGATGTCGCCGCTCGGGGACTCTTGCCACCAGAAACCCTCGAGCGGCGGTACCACAAAGTCGAAATAGCCCTCGATATTCCTTGAGCCTTTCTTCGACATCTTGACGGTATAGGCGATGCCGTAAAGTAGCGGCAGGGCGTTTTGATACTCGCCACCTTCGGTATTTGGGTCGCCCTTTCCGCGAACGGCAACGTAGCTCATAGGCGGGACTGTTACGATGCTCGGCTTGCTTGCAGGTTTGTAGAGCTCCTTGCATTCCTTCTTAAAGTCGAACGCCATGTTGGCCGCCTTTCTGCGTATTGGCCTGCTTAGATAGTTGAATCATATCATAGAAACGAACAGCTGTTCGAATGATTTGGCTGATAGATTGAGATGCGTGCGTTGTGTTTGGTGGTCGGCCTGACCCCGTCGATGATTTCTCGGCCTCCCCGGCGCCTCATCTATAGCCGCCATTCCCCCATATAAAACCTGCCAAAATAAACCTGTCCCTTTTTGGTCGGTGGGAAATGGGTAATACTAAAGAGTTATCCGACCAGATGGGAATTAATCGATGGCCTATATCGAATTCAAAGACGTCATCAAAGCATACGGCGAGGGCGATGCCCGCATTCACGCGCTCGACGGCGCGAGCTTTACCGTTGAGCGTGGCGAGCTCGCCATTATCCTGGGCGCTTCGGGCGCCGGTAAAACCACGGCGCTCAACATCTTGGGCGGCATGGACACGGCAACTTCCGGCACCGTGACGGTGGACGGGCGTGACGTGAGCGCTGCCAACGAGGCACAGCTTGTGGAATACCGCCGCGCCGACGTCGGCTTTGTCTTCCAGTTCTACAATCTGGTTCCTAACCTGACGGCGCTTGAGAACGTCGAGCTCGCGGCGCAGATCTGCCCCGATTCGCTCGATGCCGAGCAAACGCTTCGTCAGGTTGGCCTGGGCGAGCGCCTGGGCAACTTTCCGGCGCAGCTTTCGGGCGGCGAGCAGCAGCGCGTGTCCATCGCCCGCGCGCTGGCCAAGAACCCCAAGCTGCTTTTGTGCGACGAGCCTACGGGTGCACTCGACTACAAAACCGGCAAGCAGATCTTGCAGCTGCTACAGGACACTTGCCGCAAGCAGGGCATTACGGTCATTATCATCACCCACAACTCTGCGCTGGCGCCCATGGCCGATCGCCTGATTCGCTTTAAGAGCGGTCGCGTGGAGAGCGAGACGGTCCAGCAAAATCCCGTGCCCATCGAGACGATCGAGTGGTAGCGCCCATGGACCAGGACCGCCAAAACAGCCAGCGCCGCGACGCACAGAGCACGGAGCGCGAGCAGGATTTTGCGACCTACCGCACCGCCCAAAGCTCAAACGATATGGTGCCGACGGTTTTTCGCCGTGGCATCTACCGCACGATTCGCGGCAGCCTCAAACGCTTCTTGTCTATCGTTGTGATCACCGCGCTTGGCGTGAGCGTGATGTGCGGCCTTAAGGCGGGCTGCGAGGACCTGTGTGATTCGGTCGACGCCTATTTTGACCAGCAGAATGTCTATGACATCAACGTGCAGTCGACCTATGGTCTGACCGATGACGATCTTGCCGCGATCCAAGAGGTCGATGGCGTCGAGACGGCCGAGGGCATCTATACCGAGACCGCCTATACCGCCGTGGGTACAACGCGCGAGCGTGTCGTCGTACAGAGCCTCTCCAAAGAGAATATTGACCAACCGGTGCTAGTACGCGGCGAGCTGCCCGAGACTTCGGGCGAAGTGGCAGTGACCTCACGTTTTTTGAAGGCTTCGGGCAAGAAAATCGGCGATACGGTGGGCTTTGCCGCCAACGATGCGAGCTCGTCGAACCAAAGCGCCAAGGACCAGTTTGCCGATGGGGACTACACCATCACGGCCGAGGTTCTCGATCCTACCGACGTGAGCTCCGACTCGACAGTCAACGCCTTTCGCGCTGCTTCGACTGCGGACTACAAGTTCTCCGTGAGCGAGGATGCCGCGACATCTTCTTCCTACTCCGCTGTCCACGTGGTCGTCGAGGGAGCCAAGAGCCTCAACTCCTATTCGGATGCCTACTCAGCAAAGATCAATGAGGTCAAGGGCAATATCGAGAAGATCCGCGAGGAGCGTGAGAAGGCGCGCGCCCAGGAGCTGACGGTCGACACACCGGCGAGCTTGGACGCGGCTGAGCGTCAGGCGAATATGGTCTTTGGGATCGAGCAGGACAACATCAATCGCATGGCCGAGGGCAGCGACGAGCGTGCGCAGGCGCAAGCCGACCTGGACCAGCGTCGCGCCGCCGCCGACCAGCAGTTTGCCGATGCCCGCGCCGAGCTCTCTGACCTGGGCGAATGCACCTGGTACATCCAGGACCGCGGCAATATCGCAAGCTACTCGAGCGTCGAGAGCGATAGTTCTTCGATCGAGGCCATCGCCACGGTGTTCCCGTTCATCTTCTTTATCGTCGCCGTGCTCATCAGCCTCACCACCGCCACCCGCATGGTCGAGGAGGAGCGCACGCTTATTGGCCTGTACAAAGCACTCGGCTATTCACGCGGGCGTATCCTGTCCAAATACGTGGACTACTCGCTGTGGGCGTGTCTGATCGGTGGCGTGCTCGGCAACATCATCGGCTTTGTGGGCCTGCCGCTGTTCTTGTTTACGGTGTTCGACGACATGTACTCGCTGCCCCAGATGCTACTTTCGTACGACATCGTGTCCTCGATCGTTTCGGTGGCGCTGTTTGCCGTGGGCGTGGTGGGAGCCACGATTATCGCCTGCCGCCACGAGATGGCCGAGACCCCTGCCTCGCTCATGCGCCCCAAGGCTCCGCCCGCCGGCTCGCGCATTCTGCTCGAGCGCATCGGCTTTGTCTGGCACCGCATGAGCTTTTTGAACAAGGTCGCTGCACGCAACTTATTCCGCTACAAAAAGCGCGCCTTTATGACCATCTTCGGTATCGCCGGCTGCACGGCGCTCGTGATTTGCGGTATGGGAATTCGCGACACGTCGGTGGCGCTTTCGCCCAAACAGTACGGGCATATCACGCGCTATGACTTGCTGGCGGTCGCCAATCCCGACGATTTTTCGCAGACGTGCGCGGCATTGGATGAGCGCAGCACGGCCAATGATTCCAACGTGACGGTGACCTC
The DNA here is from genome assembly GCA_958428675.1 of uncultured Collinsella sp. Classification (GTDB taxonomy): domain Bacteria; phylum Actinomycetota; class Coriobacteriia; order Coriobacteriales; family Coriobacteriaceae; genus Collinsella. The sequence goes on along the minus strand of CAUAGV010000024.1, from coordinate 6,913 downwards.
GACCCTGCCGATTATGACCGACAACGTCACCTTTACGTTTGGCGGCAAGAGCGAGACCGTGCAGCTCATCGTGATTCCCGACGACCGCACGGGTGACTTGGGCGATTACGTGCGCCTGGAGGATGAGTCCAAAGAACCGCTCGCCCTGCGTGACGGAGACGTGTATTTGAGCAAGAGCTCTCAGCTGGTGCTGGGGATCAAGCCGGGTGACACGGCTCACGTCCAGGATTCGTCACTCAATGTTGCCAAGGTCAAAGTCAGCGACATCTCGCTCAACTATCTAGGCAACACGCTTTACATGACGCAGGGCACCTATGAGCGCGCGTTCGGTCGAAGCGCGCGCCTCAACGGCATCCTTGCGCTGCTTAAGGGTTCGTCGGCTGACCAGATTGCGTTTAGCAAGAATCTTAAGAGTGACGGTTGGCTTACGATTTCGAGTACGGCCGAGCATTGGGAGAATTATGAGGCCAACTTCACCATCATCAACTCGGTCGTGGTGCTTGTGACCTTTATGGCGGCGTGCCTGTCGTTTGTGGTGGTGTTTACGCTGTCTAATACGAATATTTCGGAGCGCGAACGCGAGCTGGCGACCATCAAGGTGCTGGGCTTCCGCCGTGGCGAGGTGCACCACTACGTCAACAAGGAGACGTTGATCCTCACGGCGATCGGCGCTGCGCTGGGCGTGCCGCTGGGCGGCTTGCTGGCCGAGAGTTTTACGTACATTTTGCAGATGCCGTCGCTGTATTTTGATGTTGAGGTCGAGCCGCTGAGCTACGTGCTATCCGTGCTTCTGGCCTTTGGCTTTACGTTTATCGTCAACCTCGCCACCAACCGTACCCTCAACAAGATCGACATGGTCGGCGCCCTCAAGAGCGCCGAGTAACCTGCCAAAAAGGGACAGGTTTATTTTGGCAGGTTTTATCTGGGCAAACGCCGGGCAACCATTAGGTGGCCCGGCGTTTGCCCCGTTTTGCTGGGGATGTCTGTCGTTCAGTGCTCTTACTGGCCAATCCAGTGTTGCGCATAGCTCTTAATGTCCTCGGTAAAACCGTCAAGGTCGTCAAGGGTGATCACGCTGTCGATAAGCAAATTGGCTATCTCGCGGTGCATTGTGCTGCGGCGAATGTCGTTTGCAATTACGCCTGAGGACAGCTTGTCTCTATTGAGGCGCTCTTCTAGTGCCCAAAATCTACTGGACGCTTCACTGTCGCCGTACAGCATCTCAACGTACTGGCCGATGAGCTTTTCCATATAACGTTCTTGCCATTGAGGAAGCATTTTCTTAAACAGCTTCCAGTCGCTTTCGGCTACGTCGCGCATATGTCCTCCGCTCGTTAAACGGGCTTTTCCATTTGCCTTTCATTCTATTTGGTTTTCGCTCACAGGCGTGGATGAGAGGCTCTCTTTAGCCTTCGAGATTGGGCTTGAATGGGTCGTATGCCACAAAATGGGCCTATCTACTACGTTTGCTACCACACCCTCGACCATGACAAAGATTATGAAATTAAAACCGCAGGTAGAGGGCTTGCCAATTTTCGGAAAAGGCGGGTATGGTCGGCCCTCTCGAGTTAAACGTAGTAAATAGGCCCTTTTCTTGGCGCGCGGTCAGCTCAATGCTAATCTCCGTGCCGGAACTGACCCAGTTGTTTGTAAGTTGCGGTGATATACGGACTGTCTGGCGCTTTGGAGCCTCAAAACAGTCCCTATTTCACCGCAACTTAGGAGAAGGGCGGGGGGTGGTTGGGTGCTGGTGGATCGGAGCGTGTTAGGCCTGTTTGCGGTGCTTCCATTGTTTGCGACACCAGCGCATGAGCGCCTTTACGATGGGAATCGTGATGAGGATGATCCATGCAGGATGGGGCTGTCCCAAACAGAGCCACATGTAGAGGAACCAAGCGATGGCGGCTGCCGGGTAGATGACCTCGATCAGCTTAGACAGGTGGCGCCGATCGATAAAGTCACCAATCGCGTAGTAAACAGGAATCAAAAAGACGAGGAAAAGCCCCATGCCCCATGTGCCGTAGACAATGCCGAGCGCCAGATAGGCGAGAGTGACAAGTGCGGGGAAGGGGAATTTGTTCCATGCACGTCCGACCTTGGTGTGGAAATGCTTGCCATGGTGGTCGAGCTTGTCGTGTGCTTCCTTCCAGCTGGAAAACGTCTCGCCGTCGATGGTGACGGTGCCGTCGTCATTGGTACGCACGCTATGTCCATCGTCCTCAAGCGTATCGATATGCACGCCGTCCGGCCCCACATGCACCTCTTCGCCCTTGCGCTCGTTGGTCACATGGATGCCGCTCCAACCAACATGGACTTCCTCGCCTTTATTGGGATCAATGACGTGGATACCGCGTGCGAGGGAAATATCGACAAGTGGTTTGTCGCCGCAATCAGCGTGCTCGGCAGAATCCTCAGCCTCGTCAGCCACATCCGCCGTCTCGGTGTCGGCGCTACCGTCCTCCAGGTCGTCGGCATCGCTGGCCGCCTCCCCATACAACAGCTCATCCAGCGACACGCCATACAGCGCGGCGAGCGCAATAAGGTTATCGGTATCGGGCGAGGATTCGCTGCGCTCCCATTTACTGACAGCCTGACGACTTACGCCCAGCTGGGCGGCAAGCGCCTCCTGAGAAAGCCCGGCAGCTTTACGGCGATCGACGAGGCGCTGTGCCATCGCAAGATCCATGGTGGTTCCTTTCGTTTGATGGTCGAATCGAATGAGCCGAGTATGCCGAGAACAACCGGTAGCGACCACCATTTCTAGTTAGAATCTGCCCCAACCCTACCGCAACTACCGGTAGCAACCCCTAACGACCAGCCATTTTAGGACAAATGTCAGTGCAAGTAGCAGCCAAGAGCCCCCACTCAGTAAGTTGCGGTGGAATAGTTTCTGGATTCAGCCATTTGCGGGCTAAGCGGGAACTATCTCATCGCAACTTAATTTCAGATCAGGCACCCGCAGCAAGAAGACGAATAGTCTCGGCGAGTATGTAAACGAAGGGCCCTCCGACCCCGCCCGACGATTTCGATTGGCGACCTTTGACGGAGTCAAGGGAGGAGCCAAATCGAAATACGTCGGGCGGGGTCGGAGGGCCCGATGGGATGGATTTCGGCCGAGGGTATTCGTCGCCGAAGCTGATGCCCAACGCCTTGGCCTCGCGCACCAGATCGCTCTGGGGGTCGACATATTTGAGCTTGCCGGCGACCTCCTCGAGTGGCATGTGGCACATCTTGCCGTCACGCAGGGCAATCATGTAGCCAAACTCGCCGCGTAGGCAGCCGAGCGCTGCCTCGACGCCGCACTGGGTCGCAAAGATGCGGTCCTGGGCATCGGGCTGACCGCCGCGCTGCGTGTGACCGGGGATGGCGACGCGGGTCTCGCGGCCGGTCTTGGCCTCGATCTCCTTGGCGATGTCGTACACGATTGACGGGCTCGTGCGTTCGGCGAGCTTCTTCTTGTACTCCTTCTTGGACAGTGCCGCGTCATCCTTGGAGATGGCGCCCTCGGCGACGGCTACGATCGTAAAGCGGCTGCCGGTTTCCATGCGATGCTCGATGGTCTTGATGACGTTATCCATGTCGTAAGGGATCTCGGGAATCAAGATGACATCCGCGCCGCCCGCGACGCCGGCGTACAGCGGGATCCAGCCAACCTTGTGGCCCATGATCTCGATAACGAACGCGCGGCCGTGACTCGAGGCGGTGGTGTGGATGTCGTCGATGCACTTGGTAGCGACGTCGATGGCGCTCGTAAAGCCAAACGTCAGCTCGGTGCCCCAGGTGTCGTTATCGATGGTCTTGGGCAGGGCGATAACGTTGAGGCCCTCTTCGCGCAGGCGGTTCGCGGTCTTGGTGGAGCCGTTGCCGCCCAGCATAAACAGGCAGTCGAGCTGCAGCTTATGATAGGTGTGGACCATAGCGGGCACCTTCTCGACGCCATCGGCCTCGGGAACATCCAGGCGCTTGAACGGCGTACGGCTCGTGCCCAGGATGGTGCCGCCGCGGGTGAGGATGCCGCTAAAATCGGCGGGCGACATGACGCGGAACCTGCTGTAGATAAGGCCCTGGTAGCCGTCCTCAAAACCGTAGATCTCGATAGGCTCTTTGCTATTGGTCATAAGCGTTTTGACAATGCCGCGCATGGTGGCGTTGAGCGCCTGGCAGTCGCCGCCACTGGTAAGAAGACCGATCCTGAGCATGATGAATCCTTCCGGGCAAGTTATAACATGCGCATAAGTTTACCCCCGCACACTGTTGATACGGGGGTAAAACGTGTTAGCTCAAGCGTATAGAAATGTAAACAACGCCAGGCGAGCGTAAGGTCGACGGGCCTGGCTCCTTACAGTGCGAATGCGTCGATGTCGCCCCAGTGGCGGCGCAGCGTGATGGCGGCAGCAGGCTCGGTGTTGTCAAAGACGACCGACCACTGCGTGTTGCTGGTGATGTCTTCCGGATTGGGCTCTTGCGCTGCAGCGCGTAGGGCCTTCCAAGCGACTATCTCGTCTTGGGCGCCGGTATGGGCGTCGAGGACATCGGCGATTGCGGCGGCGCGCTCTTTACCATGGCCTAGCTCGCCATTCTTTTGGTTGGGCAGCACTTCGTCGCCATAGCAGGCGTAGAAGTTCGTAACCTGGGTTACAGGAGTCGCTTTGAAAGCGCGGTCCGGATCGCGCGGATCCCACTCTACTACGCGCGCGTCACCGGCGGCGTCGTTTATAAAGAAGTGGTAATCGCGTCCTGCCATGGCGTGCATGTCGTAGGCGGAAAGCAGGTCGACAGCTTCTTGCGTGGTGGCGGCACGGTCGAGCACCAGACGGATGGCGAGCGAGGTATTGATGACGGGGCGCTGCGTGTCCTGGTCACAGGGCTTGGAATCCAGGGTGAGTACGGCAATGGACACACCGCATTCGTTAACACCGTCTAGCTGGGCAAACGGGCCCATGAGTGCGGCGGCGCGTCCGGCGACGGAGTCAAGCGGAGTGTTATCGCCCAGGTTGTTAAGGGCGGCAAACCCGATGGAGGCATAGCCGCCGCGTGGGTGATCGCGCACCAGCAGCGCCGAGGTGTCGTCCTTAAAGTCGTAATTGCGACCGGTACGCACACGGCCTTCGGCATCTACGGCGACAAAAGCGCTGCAGGCAAACTGGGGCGCCTGGACACATGCCGGCACACCGGGCAGCACCTGTGCCACCACGGCATCGATGTAGGCCTGGTCGTCGCGCACGCCAGCGGCGATGATGCGATCAAAATCGTAGTCGTAGGCAATGTCGATTGCGTACAGGTCATAGCCATCCGCGTAGCCGGTCAAGCGTTTGAGCGACGCGGCGGACTTGATTTGCTTGTGATAAACGATACCGGTGGCAGCGGCAAGGCCGACGGCGACTCCCGCGACACCGCAGGCGATAGCAATGTTACGTGGCTTCATGACGGCTCCTCTCGAAGCATTGATATAGGCATTATCGCAAACGACATGCAAGTCACATGCCGCATTCCGGCGAGTGGCATGGCATGCCGAGCCCTAGAGCAGCGCAATCGCAACGATGCAGCATCCGAGCGTCAGAACAGCAAGGTCTGCCCGATTAAAGCGATAGTCGCGCAGACAGGTTCTGCTGACAGGTGGGCGCGTTCCATATTCGCGGTTGACCATAGCGAGCGCGAGCGTGTCGGAGCGGCGCAGCGCACTACTAAATAAAGGTGTTATGACAGGGACGAGGGCGCGTGCACGCTGCAGGGGTGAGGGACTGTCAAAGCGCGCCAAGCGCGCTTCCTGAGCGGCCTTGATACGATTGAACTCTTCGATAAGCACGGGGACAAAACGAAGCGTGAGCTGTATGGCGACGGTGGCATCGTCGGTGCGCAGGCCAAAACGGGCGAGGGGCCTCAGAAGCGCCGCGGTGCCATCGGCGAGTGCGGTGGGGGAGGTGGTCGCCATGAGTGTCGATGTCCCCAGCATAATGAGGGCAAAACGCAGCACGCAGAGCGCGCCAAAGAGCAGACCTCCCGAGGTGATCTGCACGGGTCCCGCCTGCAGCAGCAGAGTCCCCGATGCCGTAAAGAGTGCGTTGAAGACCAGGACAAACCCCATAAGCCAACGAAATGGCCTGAGGGCACGAAGTGCCTGGCGCATCGAGCTGCCGCTTGCGGCGAGCGAGGCGAATGCGGTGAGCGCGACGGCGGCAAGGACGCCGGGCTGCTGGGCGATAAAGCCGGCAATCATAAAGAGCATGCAGAATACAAGCTTGGTGGCGGGGTGCAGCAGGTGAACGAGGCTTGACCCCGGACGAAAGATGCCAAACGAGACCGCCTTGGATGCCAACGGGGTATGTCCGGTTTCCACGGGACGTGTGGCCGTTACGCCAACGGATGCCACCTGGATGCCCTCGGAACTTTGCGGCAGCAGCAAGCCGTCCTGCAGTCGAAAGGCCTTGTCGCAGATACTCAGCACACGCGAATCGTGCGTGGCGATTACAATGCCGCGGCCGTGGCGTGCGAGTTGAGCCAAGCGCTCGAGCAGCAGCCGGTGGGCGCGGGGATCGAGTCCAGCGCTGGGCTCGTCGAGCAGCAAATACGGTGTCTCGAGTGCAAGCATATCGGCAACGGCGATGCGGCGCTGCTCTCCGCCAGAATGGGCAAAGGGGCTTGTGTCGCCGATAGCGGCGAGATCAAACCCGACGCTGGCGAGCGATGTGCTAACGCGTCGCTTGACCTCGGCTTCGTCCAGTCCAAGATTGCGGGGGCCAAACGCCACCTCGTCAAAGACCGTGGCGGCAAAAAACTGCTGCTCGGGGCGTTGCTGCACGAGTGCCACGGTTTTGCGGTACGTACGAAGTTCATCCGCCGTGGGGTGTGTGCCAAGCGCGGTGCCGTCCGCCACGACAGACCCCGCCTGCCCGGCAAGCGCGCCGGCAAGGAC
>CAUAGV010000023.1 GCA_958428675.1 uncultured Collinsella sp. | reverse complement strand
GGTTACGCAGCTTGGCGTCCAGGTTGGACAGCGGCTCGTCCATCAGGAAGACCTTGGGGTCACGCACGATGGCGCGGCCGATAGCGACACGCTGGCGCTGGCCGCCGGAGAGCGCCTTGGGCTTACGGTCGAGGTACTCGGTAATGCCCAGAATCTCGGCAGCAGAGCGAACCTTGCGGTCGATCTCGTCCTTGGGAACCTTCTTGAGCTCGAGCGTAAATGCCATGTTCTCGTACACCGTCATATTGGGGTACAGAGCGTAGCTCTGGAACACCATGGCGATGTCGCGGTCCTTGGGCGCCACGTCGTTGACACGCTTGCCGTCGATGAGCACATCGCCCGAGGTAATGTCCTCCAGGCCGGCGACCATGCGCATCGTCGTGGACTTACCGCAGCCAGAGGGGCCAACGAGGACGACGAACTCCTGGTCGTGAACGGTGAGGTTGAAGTCCTCTACAGCGAGCACACCGTCCTCGGTAACCTTGAGGTTGTGCTTCTTCTCCTCGGTCTTCTTCTTTTTGCCAAAGAAGCCCTTCTTTTTTGACTCGTTGTTGGGATACACCTTCTGAACATGTTTGAGAACGATCTCGGCCATGTCTCTACCTTTCGATATGCGGCGCCGCGCTGAGGGGCGCCGCAGAAACTTGCAAAACAGTTACGGCATCAGCCCTTGACGGCACCTGCCACCACGCCGTCGATGATGTACTTCTGACAGAGGATGTACATGATAACGATGGGGATAACGACCATCATGATGCAGGCCATCATGGGGCCGAGCTCGACGTGGCCGTAGCCGCCGCGGAAGTACTGGATCAAGATAGGAATGGTCTTGTACTTGGTGGAGTCGAGCGTAAGGTAGGGCAGCAGATAGTCGTTCCAGACCCACATGGTCTCGAGGATGCCGACCGAAAGATAGGTGGGCTTCATGATGGGAAGGACGATCTTAAAGAACACCTGGACCGGGTTGCAGCCATCAATCATGGCCGCCTCCTCGATCTCGAGCGGGATGTTCTTTACAAAACCAGCGAACATAAAGACCGCCAGGCCCGCGCCAAAGCCGAGGTAGATAAAGCAGATGTTGAACGGCGTGTTGAAGCCGATGCGGTCCGCCAAATTGGACAGCGTGAACATGAGCATCTGGAAGGGCACGACCATCGAGAACACGAACAGGTAATAGAAGAAGTTCGAGATCTTGCTGTTGACACGAACCACGTACCAAGCGCACATGGAGCAGCACACCAAGATCAGCACGACCGACGTGACCGTGATGATGAGCGAGTACATAAATGCCGAGGCAAAGCCCTGCTCGTTAAGGGCGTGCATGTAGTTTGCGAGGCCGTTGAACGTCTCGGGCGTGAGCAGATCGAATGCCGTGGTGGTGCTGATTGCGGTCGCTTTCTTAAAGGAATTGAGCGCAATCATGAACACGGGGTAGATCCATGCGAGCGACAGAATCGTAAAGAAAATCGAGAGCGCGCGGTTAATAGCCTTATCGCGTTTCATTACTGCTGCACCTCCTTGGACCTCGTGGCCTTAAGCTGGATCATAGAAATAGCGACGACCAGAATGCAGAAGATGACTGCCTTGGCCTGGCCAATGCCCTGCCATGCGATGCCGGCACGCGAGTAGAACGTGTTGTAGATGTTCAGGGCGAGCATCTCGGTGGAGTGCGCGGGGGCACCACCGGTAAGGGCGAGGTTCTGGTCGAACAGCTTAAAGCCGTTGGTGATGGACAGGAACAGGCAGATGGTGATCGTCGGCATCAGGTTAGGGATCTTAACCTTCCAAAACGTCTGCCATGCCGTGGCACCGTCGACCTTGGCGGCCTCGATGTAGTCGGACGGAATAGACTGCAGACCAGCGATGTAGATGATCATCATGTAGCCGACCTGCTGCCACAGGGTCAGGATGATAAGGCCCCAGAAGCCAGCAGCAGAGTTAAGGGCGATGAGCTGGGCGCCCACGTTGGAGAGCAGGCAGTTGATCAGAATCTGCCAGATGTAGCCCAGCACGATGCCGCCGATCAGGTTAGGCATAAAGAAGATCGTACGGAAGATGTTGGTGCCCTTGAGCGCTTTGCGGGTGAGCGCCTGCGCAATGGCCAGCGCGATCACGTTGATGAGCACCGTCGACAGGAAGGCAAACGCCACGGTAAAGAAGAACGACGTGGAGAACTGCGGGTCGGTCAGTGCGCGCACGTAGTTCTCGATACCGACAAAGTGCGCGTTATTGATGGTAATAAACTGGCAGAACGAGAGATAGAAACCCTGGATAAAGGGAATCACGAACCCGATCATAAACGCCAGGCACGTGGGCAGCATAAAGAGCGGCCACCAGCGTTTGAGTGCTTTGCCCATAGAAGGGTCCTTTCAATATGCAGGGGGCGGGCAAACCTACGTCTGCCCGCCCCCTGTCGCTAATCAGATAGCTTGGGCAGCAACTGCTTACTCGGAAGCAGCCTTCTCGGTCTTCCAGCCATCGACGAAGGCGTTCTTGACGCCGTCCCACTTGGTGTTGTCGGCAGCATAAGCGATGAGAGCCTGCTTGAGGTTCTTCTTCCACTCCTCAGAGGGGATGTAAACGAAGTCCCAAGCAACGGTCTTCTTGCCGTCCTTGGCCATAGCAACGGCCTGCTGCGAGAAGACGTTGGTGGTCTCCTTAGCGCTCTTGAACGGGGCGGTCAGACCCATCTTGTCAGCGATGATGCTGGTGGCGGTGTCAGAAGTGACGCACCAATACATGAAGTCCTCGGTGGCCTTCTGGGCATCCTCGGAAGCCTGGGAGCTGACGCACCAGTAGTTCTCGCCGCCGGAGCACAGGCCCTGGTTCTCCTCGCCGTCGACGCCGATGTAGATCGGCAGCATGCCGAGCTGGTCGTCGGTCATACCGGCCTTGGTGAGGTCGGCGTAGGCCCAAGAGCCGTTCTGGTAGAAAACGGCCTTACCGGTTGCGAACTCGTTGGTGGCGTCGTCACCGGTCTTGGAGGCAAGCTGCGAAGGATCGCAGGTGGAGTCGGTGATATACAGGTCGAAGATCTGCTTAAAGTTGTCGAGATACTCGCCCTTGATCTCGTCGTCCTCCTGGTTGTGCTCCTTCTCGAACTCGTAGTAGAGCGGGAGGTTGGCGAGGTGGGTGGTGTAGCGCCAGCTGGAGGAGTCATCCATGCCGGCGGAAGTGAAGGCACCGTCAACGCCGAGCTCGTCCTTGCGGGCCTGGATGTCATCGGCGCAAGCCTTCAGCTTGTCGAAGGAGTTGATGTCCTCGGCCTTGTAGCCGGCCTTCTCGAGGAGCTCCTTGTTGTAGATGATGCCGTAGCTCTCCTGAACCCAGTCGATACCCAGATCCTTGCCGTCGGACTGCAGCGCCAGGGAGTCGTCGATGAGCTCGCCGCGGAGCTTGGTGTCGGAAAGATCGGCGCAGTAGTCCTTCCAGTTCTTAAGGCCGGTGGGGCCGTTGACCTGGAACAGCGTCGGAGCGGAGCTCTTGGACATCTCGGACTTGAGCTTCTCCTCGTAGGTGTTGGAGGCGGCGGTCACGATCTTGACCTCGACGCCCTTCTCCTTCTTGTACGCCTTGGCGATCTCCTTCCACTCCTTGTCGACCTCGGGCTTGAACTGGAGGAAGTAGACCTCGGCAGCGTCACCAGAAGCAGAGGAGCCAGAGCCGGCAGAACCACCGCAGCCCACGAGGCCCAGACCAAGAACCGCAGCCGCGGAACCAGCAAAGCCCAGGAACTGCCTTCTGCTCATTTCGTTCTTCATTACAATCCACCCTTTCACACCGTGGCGGCACCCTTTGCCGCCGCCTTCGGAGATTGGCTCGGGGACTTTGCCCCTTTTGCTGACTTGTACAATACGCTATTTGGCTAGTTGTTTGAACAAGTATTACTAGAGCGGTAGAAAAACTTCGGTGAACGGTAATTTCGACTTGATACTTGACAAGTTTTGTATAAACAATTATTTGTTATCGAATGCAGAGAAAACGCCCGATCAAGCCGATGCATCGTCGGTTTGACCGGGCGTTTTCGCTTTGAGGGCATGAGTCTCGTCAGGCTGCGAGCTAGCCGGCTATCGCTTGGAATTGACGCGGTAATGGAAGATCTCGGGGTGTGTGCGGGCATGCGTGACCTCGAACAAGATGCCGTCCGAGGTGTACGACTGGCTCTCCATAACGGCGACGCAGTTGTACTTGCCAAGGTCCAGATAGCTGCAGTCCTCATCGTTGGCGAGCTCGACACTCACCGTACGGCGGCTCGCCATCACTTTGATGCCGCGCTTGTGCTCCAGATAGCCGTAGATAGAATCCGCCGCGATCTCGGGGGTCAGGCCCTTGGCGATCGACGCCAAAAAGTAGCCGTGGTCCACTTGGCGCGCGCTGCCGTTGAGGCTTCGGACACGCACGACGCGAATCAGCTCCTCGCCCACCTTAAAGCCCAGGCGACGAGAGAGTTGCTCAGTGCAAATCAAATGTTCAAAAGACTTGACCTCGGTCGATGCGACGGCATTGTTGCGTTTTGCGAACTCGCCAAACGACTCAACCTCTTCGAGTGCGCCCAGCATATCGGTTTCGCCCTTAAGCGAAATAACGCGCACGCCCTTGCCGTGTATAGGCTGCACAAACATCTGGTCGGCCAGCATGCTCAAGGCGCGTCGAACGGTATTGCGCGTGCAGCCAAACTCCGCGGTCAGCTCGGCTTCGGTTGGCAGCATCTCCTGAAACGCATAGGTCCCGTTGATGATGCGCGAACGGATCTCGCGGTAGATTCCTTCGTAAATCGCTTTTGGCATGATTTCACCTCTAATGAATATGTATGGCTAGGCACGATAGCATTTCTTAAAGTTGTTTAAACCGATTATCGGTAAAGCACGGATTATTTACCGTCGACGGTTCCCCCGAAACCCAAATCGGACCGAATCAAAACCGTCAATGCGGCAAGCAGCCAGTCCTCTACAATGAGTTCATCGTTTAAACGTTCTTGCTCGCACAGCATGTTGCATCCGAAAGGCATATTATGCTGCAGAAAATCCAACGTTTTGGCGGAGCCATGTTCGCGCCCGCCATGCTGTTTTCTATATCAGGCCTCACGGTCGGCATCTCCGCCCTCGCAACGACCGTGGATATCGTCGGCGACCTCGCCGTATACGGAACCCCCTGGTACGTTTTCTGGACTATCATTCAGCGCGGCTCGTGGACGGTCTTTAAGCGCCTTCCACTCCTTTTTGCCGTAGCGCTGCCCATCGGCCTTGCCCAAAAGCAACCGGCACGCTGCTGCCTCGAGGCGCTCGTAGCCTATTTTGCCTACTGTTTCTTTTTGAGCGAGATCATTAAGCTGAGCGGCGACAACCTTGGACTTAAGTACCCGTCGTCTTTAACCCCCGCCAGCGGCATCACCGTCATCGACGGCATCAAGACGCTCGACACCGGCATTATCGGCCCGCTGGCGGTGTCGGCAACCGTCGTTGCCATCCATGACCGCTTCTACGATGCCAAGGTTCCCGATTGGCTCGGCACGTTCTCGGGTTCCTCGCTCGTCTACCTCATCAGCTTTTTTGCCGTGTTTGCCCTTGCCGCCATCTCGGCCGCCATCGTGCCTTTCGCATACGCTGTGACCGAAACGCTGCGCCACGCACTTGCGGGCGTCGGCCCCTTCGGCGTGGGCATCTTTGTGTTTTTGGAGCGAGCGCTCGAGCCCATGGGGCTGCACCATCTGCTCTATATGCCCATCTATTACGACAATCTGGTCATTCACGACGGTATTTACGCCACGTGGACCAACCTGCTCCCCATTCTCTCCCATAGCACGCGCCCTTTAAATGAACTTGCGCCCTGGGCAGGTTTTACCGCCACCGGCTGGGGCAAGCTCTTTGGCCTTCCCGCCATCGCGGCAGCATTCTATTTCACCGCCAAACCCGAACGCCGCGCCGGCCTTAAGGTCATCCTTTTGCCCGCCATCGTCGCCTCGGTGGTCTGCGGCGTCACCGAGCCGCTCGAGTTTCTCTTTATGTTCACCTATCCCGGACTCTTTTTGCTCTACGCCGTCCTGTCCTCCTGCCTTGCCATGACCATGAACTTCTTTGGCATCGTCGGCATCTTCTCGGGCGGTCTCATGGAAATGACGGCCTTCAACTTCATCCCACTCATGCGAATGCATGCCGGCTCCTACCTTTTGGCGCTCGGTATCGGTCTTGCCTTTAGCCTCATCTTTTTTGTTAGTTTTCGAGCACTCATCTTGGTCTATGACCTTAAGACGCCGGGCCGCGAGGATCATGCCTCCAATCGCGCGGCATTCGATCGTTTAACGGGAAGCGGCTTTGTCAAAGAGCAATCTCCCAATGGCGAGGTCAGTATTCAATCCGATCAAGATCACGTCCTCGCTGAGCGGGTAATTCAGCTTTTAGGTGGCGTTGGCAATATCGTGGGCGCAACCAACTGCGCCACGCGCCTGCGCGTCGAGGTCGCAGACCCTTCCATCGTTGCAGATAATGCGTCGTTTGTCGCGGTGGGCGCCAAGGGCCTCATCATTACGGGCAAGACCGCCCAGGTGATTATCGGCATCTCCGTTCCCCGCGTTAAAGAGCATTTTGACCAGATCATGGGCCTCGAGCCGGGATTTGTGCCCACCACCTCGGCCTCCCCTGCCGCCAGCGCAGCCCATAAGCGCGGCGATATCTGCTTCTTCGATATCGACGGAACACTCGCCTGGCAAGACCCTCGAGTGGCACAAGAGCTTCCCGAGAGCGAGCGAGACCTCTCCCCCTATCCCAATGAAGCGGTCTCGCAAGCCATCCGTGATTTTGTCGCCAAGGGCAATAAGGCGTTTATCTGCACAGGGCGCACGCTGAGCTGCATCCATCCAAAGCTGCTCGAGCTGCCCTGGACCGGCATCGTCTGCCTCGCGGGTGGCTATGTCGAACTTGAGGGACACGTGATTCGCGATTTGGCGATGACGCCCGGCATGCTGCAGCGCCTTGCTCCCATTCTTGAGCAATCGGACGAAGTGATTCGTTTTGAGGGACTCAATGGCGTCGTTCGCATGAGTGCCGATGCGCCCAACGCCTCCGGATACGCCCGCACCGTGGGCGATGCAATTACGCAGCTGCAACATTACAGCGCCTACAAGATCTTAATGTCCACGTCGCTTGCCAACCGCATCGCTCAGGATCAAGCGTTTGAGCCGCTGCTCTGCTTTAACGAGCTCGAGCTCGAAGTGACCGAGATTTCGCCTCGCGAATGCACCAAGCGCGAGGGTATCCAGTCCGTACTCGACGCTCTCGACCCCAACCATGGAACGGTGTATGGCATCGGTGATGCCAGCAATGACATCTCGCTGATGAACGCCGTCGATGTCGGTATCGCCATGGGCAATGCGCCGGACTTCCTCAAGGAAAAGGCCGACTATGTCACCGACAGCATCGACCACGACGGCGTCGTCACCGCACTCGAACACTTTGGGCTTATCTAGCCAAGCCCCTACCGCACTTGCGGCCGCATGGACCAATCGTCTTCAACCGCCGCGCTCGACGCCCTAATGTGGCAATATGTTGTCTGCATAATGCAACGATGCAACCTATCGAAGAATGCGAGAACCCGTGTCCAGTCCGTTTACCAGCTTTTTAGCCCAGCACTTTGACCAGATTAACGACTATCTGGCCACGTTCTTTGACGGACAGGCGACTTCCGCCGATATCGAGCGCTACCTGTATACCCCGCTCTCGGCATTTACGGCAAACGCTGGCAAGCGCCACCGCCCGCTCATCTGCATGCTCGCCGCCACCGCGGTAGGCGGCAGCTTTGAGAGCGCCCGCAGCGCCGCGGCGGCCATCGAGCACTTTCAGTCGGGCGCACTCATCCACGACGACATCGCCGACAACGGACAGCTGCGCCGCGGCAAGCCCTGCATGCACCTCACCGAGGGCACGGGCCTTGCCATCAATTGTGGCGACCTAGCGCTCACCATGGTCACCAAGATAGTTCTCGACGACCCCACGCTGGAGTCCGACGTGAAACTGCGCGTGCTCCACGAGCTCACCGAGATGATCGTTCGCACCATCGAGGGCCAGGCGCTCGACTTGGGCTGGGTCCGTGACGCACGCTTCGACATCTCGGTCGACGATTATCTGGACATGGCGACGCACAAGACCGCGTACTACAGCGGGGCCACGCCGCTTGCCACCGGAGCCATCATTGGCGGAGGCAGCGAGGAGCAAATTGAGGCGCTGCGCGCCTTTGGCCTGCACACGGGCCTTGCCTTCCAAATTCAAGACGACCTGCTCAACTTGATCGGCACCAAGGAGGCCGCCAACAAGGACTTCCGCACCGACATCACCGAGGGTAAGCGCACGCTCGTTGCCGTGCACGCCCTGTCTGATGAGCGCTATCACGACGAGATTGAAGCGATCCTTTCCTCGGGCACCGAGGACCCCGCGCAACTCGCACGCGCCGTGGAGATCTTCCAGGAGACCGGCTCTATCGATTACGCCCACACTTATGCGCTCGACCTGACCGCCAAGGCCAAAGCGGCCATCGAGGACGTTTCGCTCGACCCGCATGCACGTGAACTGTTCCTCTCCATGGCAGATTTCTTTGTGGAGCGCCTTAACTAGCGGGGGTTATAAAACCTGTCAGCAGCGTATTTGGGTACAACTTGCTACACTGTTGAGTGCATGTTTATGCATCCCTTTGCGTTGTCTATCCGACACACGCTCAAATAGTACGAATGGTACGCCGAAAGGGGTTCGTTCATGGAACCTATTACAACGGGCATGCAGGGCGCAGCCGTCGAGGACGTCCAGTCCCGCCTTCTGCAGCTCGGCTATACAATCGATGACACCGAGGTTGCCGACAAGCGCTTTGGCACCACCACCGAGCAGGCCGTCAGCACCTTCAGGCTCGACAGCGGCCTTGCTGCCGGTCATGCCGTCGATATTCCCTGTTGGAGCGCCCTGGTCGACGCCTCGTATAAGCTGGGCGACCGCACCCTGTATCTGCGCATGCCCAATTTCCATGGCGCCGATGTGCAGGCCCTGCAGCGCGCTCTCAACGTTTTGGGCTTTGCCTGTGGCGAAGACGACGGCTACTTTGGTCCGCATACCGAGGCCGCCCTGCAGCAGTTCCAGGAAAATGTCGGCCTGTTTGCCGACGGCATGGCCTTCCAGGACACCTACGCCTACATCAACCGCCTGCACCATGTGTGGGAGGGCAAGCCCTCGGTCACCGAAGCCGAGTCCCGCATCGGTTTTGCTCGCGCCGCCAACGTGCTCGAGCGCTTCCAGATTGCCGTTATCGGCGAGGACCCCATCGCACGCAGCGTTGCTTCGCGCATGTGGAACATCGCCACGGCAACGACCGACAACAGCGGCATGATGCTCTGCGACTCCGAGGTCCCAACCGACGTTGACCTGGTGCTCGAGATCGCAAGCGACGAGCTGCCCGCCGACGCCGCGCCACGCGCCACGATTGCCCTCGCCGAGTGCCACAACCTGGCCCAGCGCATCCGCACCGCCAATGTCGCCGCGCAGCAGAAGCCGGCTCGCATTCGCATTGAGCTCACGGGCATGACGCGCTACAACGGCACCTTCACGGCCAGCGACGCGCAGACGCTCGCCGTACGCCTACTCGACGGCGTTTGCGATGCCCTCGCAGATTAGGTAAACTAGACGAGTTGCTTTGGGCAACACCACACATTGGGACGTAGTTCAACGGTAGAACTCCGGTTTTTGGTGCCGGCTGTTGGGGGTTCGAATCCCTCCGTCCCAGCCATTAAAACTGAGCGCCCTAAGCCCATAACGGCTCAGGGCGCTTTCTTGTGGGCAAGCGGAGGAATTCGAGCCCGCAAGGGTGCGGAGCTGAGGAAACGCGAAGCGTTTTCCAGCGCAGCACGCAAGGAGCGAAGCGACGCAGCGGGGCGCGGCCGCCGACCAGGCGGACGCGGAATCCCTCCGTCCCACACCAGCCAAGAGCCCCTCACGTCAAGCAAATCGAGCCAACGCCGCCAAGCGGAGGGATCCGAACCCGCAAGGGTGCGGAGCGACGCAGCGGGGCGCGGGCGCCGCAGGCAGACGCGGTGTCGGCACTTAGGGACGTTCCTAAAGTGCCGGCTCGGGACTATTTTCGAGGACCCTCCGAAGGACTGTGGCCAAAAAAAGGCAAATATGAGTACTGTTACCGTTGTAGCTACATTATTTTCGTTAATAAAAGAAGATCTTAATGAGATTTATTCGCATCAAGGTTTTCCTTTAATGAACACTTGAGGAGATACGGCAGCTTATCTGCTCGATCGAAACGTCAAATCACCTTAAATGTGGTCAAAATTACTGCTACTAAAAGAATATCAGTACTCATATTTGATGTTTTTTGGCCACGGCTCTTTATAGACACCCTGCACAGCGACGGTGGTAGATTTCGGAACGTGTCCGTCAGCCCCGTTCCGAAAAGCGAGCCGCATGCAACGGCCAAGCCACGACAGGCCCCGGGAGAGCGGGGACACCGGCTTAGGTTTATCGCGAGTTCCGCACGCAAAGAAGGCCACTAACCTCGATGTTTTGGACGTGACAGCGAGAGGGGTCCTGATATGGCAAGGTGACGTGAAACGAGGCGGCGCTGACCTTCTGGTCGCGCCGCCGAAGTTGAACGTCAGATTGCCGTGCCAGGGACCCTCGCAGCGTCGAGAGGACCGCCGTTCGGTAGAACGGCGGAACTAATTGTTCAGCATGCGGTCGAAGCTTCCCGAGTCGCCATCCCGATAGTCGGCGGTCATCAGAATCTCCTGCGGAATGCGCCCGCCTTCACGTAGCACGTTGCGGAACTGCACACGCGTGACCATGGGCAGATCCTTGATCGTAGCGGCCAAGTTCTGCGGCACGCCCTGGTTGGCAGCCGCGGGCTCGCACTCTCCGCCGGCCTTCACGCGACGCTTGTGCTCGGCGAGCATGGCGCGGTACATGCCGGCATGCAGGCGAATCTCAACCACATTGGCATTGCGAGCCTGCTCGACGATGCGCGCGCCCTCGCGGTCGATATCGCCCACGTAGTAGACGTAGTTAAAGCGATAGCCGATCTCGGCCAGATAATCGTCCAGGGCATGCGAGACGCTCGCTTTGCATCCGCCGCCAAAAATCACGCCGCCCACCTTGATGCCAAAGAGCTTGGCGTGCTTGCGGCCACGCAGCAGCTTGACGATCTCGTCGTAGGTGTCCAGGTTCTCGACCATAATGAACGGCTTGTCGGCTCCCAGCGTAAAGAAGCCCGTAAAGTGCACGGGGCGATTGGGGGCGACCTTGATCGCCTGCATGCTGATGCCCTTTTCGGTCATACGCCTGATCAAGCGCTCACCGTGCTTGCCGTCAAAAGCCTTCTCGTCGTTAAAGATCTGGTAGGCACGCTGGCGGCGCGAGGCAACCGGCGTATCGGCACCTCGGTTCTGCTCGATCCAAGCCTGGATGATTGCGATTTCCTCGGCAATCTTGCGGTTGGACATCTCGTTGTGCTGAGTGCGCTGCGGAGCCTTTTTGCCGTCCTTGCCCTCGACCTTTACGATCTGTGTCTGCTGCTCCTTGATCTTAGAGAGCGCCGTAGGCGTAGGGACAACCTTGAGCAGCTGCCTGCCTAAAACGCGGGCAAGGGCGAACGCCGATACCTCACCGCGAACGGCCGACTTGGGCTGCTGGGCAGCAGTACCTGCTGCGGAAGACTCCGGCTTCTTCTGAGACTTGCGTTTAGAATCGCCTTGGGAATTGCGCTCGCGCTTCGGCATAGACGCCTGCTTCTGCGGACGATCGGACTTGCTCTCCTTCGCCGGCTGGCGCTTAGGCTGCCCCGAAGAAACCTCGGCCTTCGCATCCTCGTCCTGCGGCGTGGTCCTCTCGGCTGCAGTCTCGGCATGGGAACTGCGGCCCCCACGATGGCGACGGCGGCGAGGCTTGCTCGACGCGCCCCGCTCCGTCTGCTCATCAGTAGGCTGCTGGCCCTTGGCCTCGGCATCAGCCTCAAGCTGCGGCTCAACAGACTTTTGCTCGCGAGCCGCCGGCTCAACGGCCTTCTCGTCCTG
This sequence comes from uncultured Collinsella sp., assembly GCA_958428675.1. Lineage (GTDB taxonomy): Bacteria > Actinomycetota > Coriobacteriia > Coriobacteriales > Coriobacteriaceae > Collinsella. Next base: position 3,140 of record CAUAGV010000023.1, on the reverse strand, counting down.
GGTGGTCGAAACCGACTCGCCCTTCTCCTGACGCTTTACGGGATACGCGCGTCCCGCAAAACCGCGGCCGGGACGACACGAACCCGGAGCCTTCTTGGCAGACTCCTCAACATCGTCTGCAACCTCAGAAGACTCTTCGACCTCACGCGCGGCGCCCTGCTGTGCAGCCTTAAAGTGGGCACCACGGCGACGCTGGGGCTCCTGGGCCTCCACGGGCTTTTGCTCCTTCGCGGGCCTCTGCGACTCGGCAGCAACCTCGTTCTCAACAGCCTCGGCATCCGTCTCACCCTTTTGAGCAACGGCACGACGGAAGCGCTCCTGCTGGGCGCGGCGCTGCGCATCGCGCTTGCCACCCCCGCCAAAACCGCCGCGTCCTGCCTTGGCCGTAAAGGCACGCACGACGTTCTCATCGAGCAACTCATCGGTATCGACATGCTCACGCGGAGCAGCTTCTTCCACAGCAGGCACGTCAGCGGAATCCTCGACGACAAAATCTTCGACGGACTCGGCAGGCTGCTCCTGGGCATCGCGGATCTCGACATTGATGGTATAGAACGCCGGGCGCCCGTTAATGCCGCTGCCCTCGATCTTGGTCACGATATTTGCCGCGATAAGCTCATCGCGCATCGCCTTGGTGTCGCATTCCTTATCGACGGAGCGGAAAATCTGCGCCAGCGCGCTCGACTTAATCTTGAGCGCCTTGCGGCAGAGCAGGTCGTAGGCAACCAGCTTGGCGCGCTCGGCAGAAAGCGACGTCTGGCTGCTCAGGCGCTCAGCCAGAGCATCGACATTGTTTTGATTATCGGAATATACCGTCTTGGCCACGGGGCCCCTTTCATATGCACACATATACGTCCATATGGTACAACGCACGAGCCTATCCACGCAAAACATCTGCGAGAACGCCCTTGCACCACCTGTTCTCACAAGAAAAAAGACCGGGTCCGCTTGATTGCGGACCCGGTCTTTCCGAGTCAAATAGATGGGAGATTCAACCCGTCCGACCGACTAGGCCTTGGCGGCCTCGGCGTCGGCAGGAGCTTCAGCGGCAGCGGCGCGACCGTACTCGGCCTTGCCCATCTCGGACCACTCGGGCTCCTCGTCAGGCATGGAGCCGGCCTCCTTGCCGAAGAACTCCTTGAGGCAGTTGACGGCGACGATGAGGCCCAGGACCATCAGCAGGACGGCGAAAACGAGCTGCAGGCCCTTGGTGGCGGCGACGGAGACGGCGGCCGTGGTGGCGGTAGCCGGGATGGTGCCGAAGAAGCCGTAAGCCTGGACAGCGGTCATGCAGCCCATGGCGCTCTGGACCAGCGAGGTGAAGGTGCAGCAGAGTAGGAAGGCGACGGGCACGTAGAGCATCCAGCCCTTGCGGCCGGTGCACTTGCAGAACACGGCGAGGGTGATCATGGTCATACCGCCGAGCAGCTGGTTGGAAGCACCAAAGAGCGGCCAGATGTTGGCATAGCCACCAAAGGCAAGGGCGAGACCGGGAAGCAGGGTGACGACCGTGGCGAACCAGGGGTTGCCGAGAACCTTCATGTAGCCGGCCTTGGACTCGATGGCCAGGGCGTCGTTGGTCTGGGCAAAGAACTCGGAGAACGAGGTGCGGGCGATGCGGGCGACGGCATCGAGCGAGGTCAGGGCCAGAGCGGAAACGTTCATGGTCATAAAGACGGTAGCGAGCGTGCCGTCAACACCGAAGGCCTGCATACCGCGGGAGATGCCAGCGGCGAAGATCTGGAACGGGGTGGAAGCGACACCGGCGTTGAGGGCGCCAGTACCGGCGGTGTTCATATCGGAGAACATGATGCCGGCGACAATGATGGCAAGGATGCCGACGAAGGACTCGACGATCATGGCGCCATAACCGACCTTGACGGCGTCCTGCTCCTTCTCGACCTGCTTAGAAGAGGTGCCGGAAGAAACGAGGCTGTGGAAACCGGAGAGAGCACCGCAAGCGACGGAAACGAACAGGACCGGGAACATCATGCCGGAGGCAGTGGAGAAGCCGGTGAAGACCGGAGCGGTGATGGTGGCCTGACCGTTGACGCCCAGGACGACGATGCCGAGGACAGCGCAGGCGATCATGACGATCATCATGATGGAAGTGAGGTAGTCACGCGGGGTCTTGAGCATCTGGATGGGCATAGCGCCAGCGAAGACCAGGTAGACCATGACGACGGCGAACCACTGGAACTTATCCAGGTAGACCGGGAACTGCATTCCGACGGCGAACATGAGAACCATGAGGACCACGCCGGTGACGAACTCGGCGGCACCGGTGAGGTTGAACTTCTTCTGGGCCCAACCAAAGGCGATAGCGACGAAGGTGAACAGGATGGAGATGGTGCCAGCGCAGCCAGCGGCATAGGACTTGGTGAAGTCGATGGCACCGGTAGCGGCGCCAGAAGCGTCAACGGCCGGGGTGAACATGAACGTCTTGCAGACCATGTCAGTGAAGGCGGCGATGACGATGATGCAGAACAGCCAGCAGAACAGCAGGAACAGGCGACGGCCGGTCTTGCCGATGTACTTCTCGATGAGCTGAGCGAGCGACTTGCCGTTGTTCTTCATCGAAGCGTACAGAGCACCAAAGTCGTGGACGGCGCCAAAGAAGATGCCGCCGACGAGGACCCAGAGCACGACGGGCAGCCAGCCAAAGGCCATGGCGACGATCGTACCCGTGACAGGGCCAGCACCGCAGATCGAGCTGAACTGGTGCGAGAACGCGGTAAAGGCGGAGACGGGCGAGAAGCTCTTGCCGTCCTTCATGCGCTTGGCCGGCGTGAGGGCCTCTTTGTCAACGCCCCACTTGTTGGCCAGCCAGCGGCCGTAGCCCAGATAGCCACAGGCGAGCACCGCCGCGGCCACAACCATGAGCAAAACTCCGTTCATTACATTTCCTCCTCTAAAAAGAACTTCCTAGACATAAAAAATGAGGGCCGTCGGTTGCGCTCGACGGCCCTCATCTTCATCAGCCGCCCGTTATCGTACGGGCTAGCTGTATGTGCTAACCCGCATCAGATAATTACTACGCTGATAATGTTTAGCTGATGCGTGAACATGTCTAAGAAATCCTCTTCAATCATGATGCGAACGATCCGTGCGTGTTCACATCCCCCAGTGGTTGAAAAGGA
>CAUAGV010000022.1 GCA_958428675.1 uncultured Collinsella sp. | reverse complement strand
TACTCCAACACCGGTGGTCAGGCCTCCAAGGCCTCGAACCTGGGCCAGGTCGCTCAGTTCGCCGCTGCCGGTAAGGTGACCAAGAAGAAGTCCCTGGCCGAGATTGCCATGAGCTACGGCTACGTCTATGTGGCGCAGGTCGCCATGGGCGCCAACCCGGCTCAGACCCTCAAGGCCATCCACGAGGCCGAGGCCTACGACGGCCCGTCCCTCATCATCGGCTACAGCCCCTGCGAGATGCACTCCATCAAGAAGGGCGGCATGCAGAACTGCCAGGCCGAGATGAAGAAGGCTGTCGAGTGCGGTTACTGGAACCTCTTCCGCTTCAACCCCGAGGCTGCTGCCGGCAAGAAGTTCTCGCTCGATTCCAAGGAGCCCGCGGGCGGTTATCAGGAGTTCCTGATGAACGAGGCCCGTTACGCTTCGCTGACGCGTTCCTTCCCCGAGCGCGCCGAGGAGCTCTTCAAGGAGAACGAGCAGGCCGCCATGGACCGCTACGCTCACCTGCTGAAGCTCAAGACGGTGTATAACGAGGCCTAGGTCTCCCACCGCAGGATCTGAGGGCTGACCTTCGCGGACGTCCTCGGACATGAAAGAACCCCCGCTGCGCACTATGTGCGGCGGGGGTTCTTTCGTCCTGCGGAGTGTCCGCGAAGGTCAGCCCTCAGATCCTGCTACGACTACGTCCTTGGATTGTGTGGGCGGATGAAGGACGTAGTTGGCCGGGTATTCCGTCCCTTTCGCTGTTTCGCGGCTTTGCCGCGAAACCTCGCGCCACTTTGGGGATGGATGGGGGCGTGGTTGTTGCCGCCTTTTCGGAGCGCTTCTTTATTCCTTTTGCTGGATGAAAAGCCCCTTGTTTTTGCAGGGGTGCATACTCGACTTATAAGTGCATAGAATCTCGTATAGCGCGAGTAAGATATTGCGCTGTCCGTTTTGTGTTTAGCAGAGATGTAGTTTGCATAATCCGACATAATCCTCGCTTCATTTAAATAAAGTCGCACGTAAATTACGTAGATATGTCTGAGCTGGAGTTCTGTACGCTGAGCGGACAAAAACGACCGTTCACCGTTCCGCTATTTTCAAAATGAATAAAATGAGCGATAAAGAGAATATAAACCTTAATAAACTCGCGTATCGCACGGACGCGGGTTATTAATGGGTTGTAGGCCTTTTACAGAAAGGATTCCAGCAATGTCTAAGCCTCTTGGCAAGCCCGATCGTATTGTCGTCGCCCTTGGCGGCAACGCCCTCGGCAACAACCCCGTCGAGCAGATCGAGGCCGTGAGCAACACCGCCCACGCTCTCCTCGGTCTCATCGAGCAGGGCAATGAGATCATCATCACCCACGGCAACGGCCCGCAGGTCGGCATGATCCAGAACGCCTTCGCCGCTGCCCACGATGCCATCGGTACCCCCGAGATGCCGCTGCCCGAGTGCGGCGCCATGTCCCAGGGCTACATTGGTTATCACCTGCAGCAGGGCATCGGCCGCGAGATGCACAAGCGCTATAAGCGTTGGCACGCCGCCACCGTCGTCACCCAGATCGAGTGCGATCCCGACGATCCCGCGTTCAAGAACCCGACCAAGCCGATCGGCCCCTTCTACACCGAGGAGCAGGCCAAGGAGTTCATGGCCGAGGATCCCTCCAAGGTCTTCGTCGAGGATTCCGGCCGCGGCTGGCGTCGCGTCGTCGCTTCCCCCGATCCCAAGAAGATCGTCGAGGCTGACTCCATCCTCAACCTGCTCGACAACGAGTTCATCGTCATCGCTTGCGGCGGCGGCGGCATCCCCGTCGTCCGCGACTACGAGAACAAGGGCTGCTACAAGGGCGTTCCCGCCGTCATCGACAAGGACCTGGGCGGCGAGCTGCTGGCCGAGGACTGCGACGCCGACGTTCTGTTCCTGCTGACCGCCGTTGAGCATGTCGCCATCAACTTTGGCAAGCCCAACCAGGAGGAGCTCGAGGACCTCACCGCCGACGAGGCCGAGCGCCTGGCCGACGAGGGCCAGTTCGGCAAGGGTTCCATGGAGCCCAAGGTCCGCGCTGCCATCAAGTTCGCCCGTTCCCGCAAGGGCCGCACCTGCATCATCGGCGCTCTGGACAAGGCTGCCGAGACCATGGCCGGCCTCTCCGGTACCCGCATCCACGAGTAGTCTCTACTCTGTTGCCTCTCTCGTGGGCGCCAGGCAAAGCGCCTACAAACTAGCCTCTCTTCATGAGCCCCGCAGTCCGCTCCGACTGCGGGGCTTTTGCTATTCACCTAGTCGTTGGGGACGTTCTTAAATGACTAGTAGTAGACCCACATGGCTTCGACTTCGTTGAGGACCTCTACTACGCCCCAGCGGCGGGCGCTGCGGCTGGCCGAGTTGGGGTCGTAGACGCCAATCTGGTTGGCATCGTCGATGCCGTAGAGCACGATGTAGTGGCCTACGTTGGTAAACGTACCGGGGCGCACTGCGGCGATGACGGGCGCACCCGAGCGAAGTGCTTGGGTAATCGATTCGCGATCGTTATAGAGCTGTGTTCCGTTGAGCCCTAGCTGCCACGCACCGCCTGTCATAAACGACCACTCGGTGGCACCAGTGGGGGCGTAGTTGCCGGCTTCGGCCAGTGCGCATACATCGACCGGCGTCTTATCGGTGTGGCCGGTCTTAAAGATATAGACCATGGTGAGGCAAGTGGGACCGCAAGCGTTTTCTCGAATAGTGCCACCGGCATAGGGCAGCTCCGACCATGCGGGGTCAATTTGGTAGATGTGGGGCATGGCGCCGGCCTGCCATTGCGAGCGTGGGGTCGAGAACGCAAAGGAGTAACCGGGCGCGACGGGAGCTTTAAGCAGCTTGTCCTCGGCAGTGGGCTCAAGACCGGCTGATCCGTGGGAGATACAGGATCCCAAAAACACAAAGACGAGGCAGGCGGCAATGGAGCAAAGCGCAAGGCGTAGGCGGCGGGCCGGAAGCGCGTGGCTTGTGGTGTGCGACGCGGGGTGAGGGGCGGAATTGCCGCGATCGCGTTGAGGTCGCGAAAAGGAGCGCTTGACGTAGTAGTCGGTCTTACGGCGATCGTAGCGGCGTGGCTGCGATGTGCCGGTCTGGCGTTGGCGTGTGCTCGTACTCACACGGTCTGACTGCTGCACGGTACGGCTTTGCTGCCGCGAAGAAGCCCCGAGCTGCTCTTGGGGGCGCTGCGGGTTGTCGTTGTCGGAGGTGATTTTGGGCGTTGACGTGGTGCGGCCGGCAAGGCGCACGCTTTGTGGCCGTTGGTCGCCGTCATTGTATCCGTATGCCATTCGAATCACCTTGCCTCATGTGTAACTTGTCTATCCTACATAAAAAGATGCACGACACATGGGTATGTGCGCCAAAAGCCTGACAAATGGTATGAACGTTGCCGCGCCGCGCGCCAAGCGTCACGGCAACAGGTATTCAAAAGCAGACAAGATGAAAGCGTCCAAGACGAATGACGTCTCCCGCCGTTCGTCCCAAAAACGGTGCCGCTCGTTTTGCAATTCTGCCTTCGGTCGAGCTGCGAGCGGCGCTGCTGCGCCAAGGCCGTATCTTAAAGCCATGGAATAAAAGCGCGCGGCAAAACGGACCGCGCAAGGGGTGACGCCAAGGGCGTCAAACAGGAAAGGAGGGGAACAATGGCGGACAAGAACGCAGAAGTTGCAGTCGAGGATAACGGCGGCATGAAGAAAACGCTTTCGCTCTGGAACTTCTTCACCATCGGCTTCGGTGCCATCATCGGTACCGGTTGGGTTCTGCAGGTCGGCGACTGGATGGTCGTGGGCGGCGGTCCCGTTCCCGCTATGATCGCATTCCTCTTGGGTGCAATCTTCCTCGTGCCCGTCGGAGCTGTTTTCGGTGAGCTCACGGCTGCTATCCCCATCTCGGGCGGCATTGTCGAGTATGTCGATCGTAGCTTTGGCCGTACGCTGAGCTACATCACCGGATGGCTTTTGGCCCTGGGCAACGGCATCCTGTGCCCGTGGGAGGCCATCGCCATTTCGACCCTCGTGTCCGAAATGTTCGGCAGCCTGCCCGGCCTTGAGTGGCTGCGCGCCGTCAAGCTCTACACCATCCTGGGGGCCGACGTTTACCTGTTCCCGACGCTGATCGCGCTCGGCTTTGCAGTCTACGTCATCTTCCTCAATTTCCGCGGTGCCAGCTCGGCTGCCAAGCTCCAGGCCTTCCTGACCAAGGCCCTGCTCTGCGGCATGCTGCTCGCCATGGGCGTCTCGCTGTTCACCGGCTCGCCGGACAATGCCATGCCCGTGTTCTCCCAGGTCACCGGCGCTGGCGGCGGCAAGGCCGCTACCGAGAGCACCAGCCTGTTTGCCGGCATCGTGTCGGTCCTGGTTCTGACCCCGTTCTTCTACGCTGGCTTCGACACCATTCCTCAGCAGGCTGAGGAAGCAGCCGAGGGCCTCAACTGGAACAAGTTCGGCAAGATCATCTCCCTGGCTCTGCTGGCCGCTGGCGGCTTCTACATGGTCTGCATCTACTCGTTCGGCACCATCCTCGACTGGCATGAGTTCGTTAAGAGCCCGGTTCCCGCGCTCGCCTGCCTCAAGGGCATCAACATGCTTCTGTACCTGGCCATGCTCGTCATCGCCACGCTTGGACCCATGGGCCCGATGAACTCCTTCTACGGCGCCACGAGCCGCATCATGCTCGCCATGGGCCGCAAGGGCCAGTTGCCCGAGCAGTTCGCCGAGGTCGACCCCAAGTCTGGCGCTCCCAAGCTCGCCTGCGTCGTTCTGGGCGTCATCACCGTCGTCGGTCCGTTCCTGGGCAAGAACATGCTCATCCCTCTGACCAACGTGTCGGCTCTCGCCTTCATCTTCTCCTGCGGCATGGTCGCCCTCGCTTGCCTGCGCATGCGCTTCACCGAGCCCGACCTGCCTCGTCCCTACGAGGTGCCCGGTGGCAAGTTTGGCATCTCCCTCGCTATCGCTGCCTGCGCCATCATCATCGGCCTGCTTGTGATTCCGTTCTCTCCCGCCTCCCTCAACATGGTGGAGTGGAGCATCGTGATCGGCTGGTTGGCTATTGGCCTGGCCCTCATGGCTTTCACCAATTCCCGCAAAAAGTAACGCCGAGCCGGGGCGGATCAGGTGCGCGGGCCCCTCTCTTCCGCGCACCGAACCCGGCGCCACTTGGGTAGCTTTGTGAGGCCTTAACCCAACACGGCCTCGCCCACTATATGGATCCATAAGGAGGAACCATGTCCACTAAGTATGCAATCGTTGGCGGCAAGCTCATCGACGGTACCGGTGCCGAGCCGGTCGAGAACTCCCTCGTTCTCGTCGACGACAACGGCAAGATCGAGTACGCCGGTGCTATGCAGGACCTTCCCGAGGGCGTTGAGGTTATCGACGCCGCCGGCAAGACCGTCCTTCCCGGCCTGATCGACACCCACCTGCACTTCTCGGGCAACCTGACCGACGATGATACCGATTGGGTCATGCAGCCGCTCCTCGAGAAGCAGGCCGTCGCCGTGAAGCAGGCCTACGACTGCCTCACCCACGGCCTCACCACCGTCTGCGAGATCGGCCGCTTTGGTATCCAGATCCGTGACTGCATCGACAAGGGCGTCTTCAAGGGCCCGCGCGTTCTGGCCACCGGCCTCGGCTTCTGCCGCGTTGCCGGTCACGGTGACTCCCATCACTGCACCCAGGAGCTCAACAAGGAATCCCACCCCTGGGGCGACCAGGTCGATGGTCCTTGGGATCTGCGCAAGGCCGTCCGTCGTCGCCTGCGCGAGAACCCCGATGCCATCAAGATTTGGGCTACCGGTGGCGGCATCTGGCGCTGGGATTCCGGTCGCGACCAGCACTACTGCTCCGAGGAGATTCAGGCCGTGGTCGAAGAGGCCAAGATGGTCGGCATCCCCGTGTGGAGCCACTGCTACAACAACCACGCCGCTGCCTACGACTCCGTCCGCTTTGGCTGCGAGCAGCTGATTCACGGCTTCGATATCGATGAGCGCACCATGGACCTCATGGCCGAGCAGGGCACCTTCTTCACCCCGACGATCGCCTTCCTGCCCACCTGGTACGCCACCTATCCGCCCGTCTACGTCCCCGAGCTGCACGACAAGTACGAGGGCACCCTGGTCGAGAAGGAGCTGCAGCGCAACTACGACTGCCTGCGCGAGGCCAAGAAGCGCGGCGTCGTCATGACGATCGGCTCCGATTCCTTCTCCTTCGTCACCCCGTACGGCACCTGCTCCATCGAGGAGATGTACGAGTTCGTCGACAAGATCGGCTTCACCCCGGTCGAGACCATCACCTGTGCCACTCTCAACGGTGCCAAGATGTGCCACATCGAGGACGAGACCGGTTCCATCGAGGCCGGCAAGTGCGCCGACCTGCTGGTCGTCAACGGTGACGTCGCCGCCGACATCCACGTGCTCAACACCGACAACATGGACGTCATCATGAAGGACGGCTGGATTGTCGAGGGCGGCACCTTCGGCGAGGCAAACAAGTACAGCGCCTAAGCTACCGTTCATCGATGGCTTGATGTAAAACACAGTATTTGATTGCATAATGCAATGGAGAGGGTCGCTTGCGGCCCTCTTTATTGCTATGGGGTGCGTCAGTAAGAAGGAGATGACGGTGGATCTCAATAGGCTGATTCTGGGCAAGAGCTACAACTCTACCAAGGTCTTTCGTACCGCTCAGCATGTGGTTCAAGCCATCTTGCTCGGTATTGTCGTTCCGCTGCTTATCCTGCTGCTCATCTGGGATCTAACCGATAATCCCAATCCCGTTCCGGCCGTTGTCGTCATTGCCGGCTTGGTCATGCTGTGCTTCTTCTTCTCGTACGTCTTTGTCGTTCCCGACGACCTCACATCGAGCGCAACCGACCGCACGCTCGCCATCGCTTCAAAAATATTCGCCTACACGTCGCGCGGCCTTACGCCCGAAGCTGCCCTGGGCGCCTCTAAGATCATCCTGTCCGAAACTATCGCCTCTGCCATCTGTTTTACCGACGGCAAACAGGTGCTGGCGAGCTGGGGCGAGGACTCGGCAAAATGCCCCGCGGGCACCCCGGTGGTGCTGCGGACTACGCTCAACGTGATCAACAGCGGTGAGCAAAGCGTGTTCTCGCGCGATGCCTCGACCGAGACGGGCGGCTACTTTCCGCGCCTGCGCGCCGGTATTGTCGCACCGCTTACCGTGCGCGGGCATTGCGTGGGCACGCTCGAGCTGTATTATCCCCGTCTGAGCAGCATCGATATGCGCCAGACGGCGCTTGCCTCGGGCTTTGCCGACCTCATTTCCACGCAGCTTGCGAGCTTTGAGCTCGAGCGCCAGGACGAGCTTACGGCCCGCGTGGAGCTGCGCGCCTTGCAATCGCAGGTCGATCCTCATTTTCTGTTTAACACCATCAGCACCATCGTGTCGCTCGTGCGTACCGAGCCGGACAAGGCCAGGTCGCTGCTGATCGACTTTTCCAATTACTACCGTCAGACGCTTTCTGATTCCGATACCCTCACAACGCTCGAGCACGAGGTGGAACAGGGCACTCGCTATATCAATCTTATGCAGGCTCGTTATGGCGACGGCCGTCTGCGCGTCTCGGTCGATATCGACTTTGAGGTGCGCGACAGCCTGGTGCCGCCGTTTATCTTGCAGCCGTTGCTCGAAAACTGCATCAAGCACGCGCAGCGCGAGACCGAGCCGCTTTCTATTCATGTTAGGGCTTTCGAGACCGATGACGGTTTGGAGATCATCGTCGAGGACGATGGCATCGGTATGAGCGAAGAAGTCTGCGCGCATCTGTTTGAGCAACATCGCCGAGAGGAGCCCGAGAGCATTACCGCCGACGGCTCCGTCAAGCGAGGTTGCGGCCTGGCGCTCTTCAACGTGCTTCAGCGCATCCATTTCTTTTACGGAGAAGATTCCGGCATGCGCGTGAAGTCCCAGGAGGGCGTGGGAACGCAGGTCATCGTCGAACTGAACGGCGAGCCGCATGAGCCGGCGCCGTTGACGGCGTAGCACGCGGTTGGATTGAGAGAAAAAGAGGGGAAGCACATATGTCCGAAGGCTGGAACATCTTGGTGGTTGATGACGAGCCTCCCATTAGGGCTGAGTTACGCTATCTGTTGGAAAAGGATACGCGTGTGGGTCAGATTGCCGAGGCGGGCAATGTCACCGAAGCCGTGGAGTCGATTCTGTCGAACAAGCCCGACGTGCTGTTTTTAGACATTACCATGCCCGGTCGCTCGGGAATTGAGCTTGCCGAGACGCTGCAGAACCTAAAGACGCCGCCGGTCGTGGTGTTTGTGACGGCATTTGCCGAGTATGCGGCTGATGCCTATAACCTCGATGCCGTCGATTATGTCGTCAAGCCGGTCGAGGACGCACGCCTGTCAAAGGCACTCGACAAGATCGAGGCGGCCTTGGGTGTCCGTCGTGTTATCCACGCTCCGCGCCAGCCTTTGCGCCTGACGGTGGATCGCGGGGGCAAAAAGGTGTTCATTCCCGCCGCAGACGTCTGCTACTTTGAGGCGCGTGCCGATTTTTGCAACGCCGTCTGCGCCGAGGGAACGTACCTGATCAATGAGTCGATTTCCTCGCTCGAGCGGCGCTTGGGCTCCGAGGGCTTTACTCGCGTTCATCGCAGCTATCTGGTCAATTTGGAAGACGTGCACAATGTTGAGATTGGCTCCACGGGGTTGATGGAGCTCAGGCTCGACCGCGTGAGCTCGACGGTACCGGTGTCCCGTCGTCGTGCCGCCGAGGTCAAGTCGCACCTGGGGCTTGCGTAAGAGGCTTGCGTGCCGTCGTTTACCATCGCAGGTTTGGCATGGGCGCGCGGTGGGCATAATGGGTGGCATCGAATGAAATCGAAAGGATCATTATGCCCGCGCTTATCACCCATCATCTGTTTGGCGAGGAAAGCATCGACCGTCTTCCGCAGGGCGTCATCACGTCCGATGAAGAGCGCATTGCCTTTATCTTGGGCAACCAAGGCCCCGACCCGTTTTTCTTTCACATTCTGACACCGCGTGTTTCCGACTGCACGCTGCTGGCGCAGGTCATGCATCGGTCGCGCATGTCTCGCCAGTTCGCGTGCCTGCGCGACGGCGTGTCGCATCTGCTGCCGCGCGACGCCAGCTTGGGTCGCGCCTTTGCGCTGGGCCTGCTGTCTCATTACGTGCTCGACCGCAACGCCCATCCTTTTGTCTATGAGCAGCAGTTTGGCATCGTGGAGTCCGATTCAGAGCTTGAGAATTCGAGCAGTCAGGTCCATGCCGTGATTGAGAGCGACCTAGATGTGCTGATGCTGCAGCTTAAACGCGATGGCGCTACGGTCGACGATTATCCGCCGGCGGGCGAGATCGTCACCACCGATCGCATCAATCGCGTGGCCGGCGTGCTGATGAGCTATGTTGCCGGACGCGTGTACGGCATTGACATTCCGGCAGGGGAGTACGGTGCTGCCGTTGCCAATATGCAGCGACTTTACCGCGCGATTGAGCCGGCCGGCTCCGCAAAGACGCGCGCGATCTCGCTGGTTGAGGGCTTGGTGCACGACTACTCGCTGCTCGACGGCCTTGCCCATCGCGTGACGACGGAGCTGCCCGAGCGCACCGGTAACCTTGGCTATCTGACATGGAAGAATCCCTTTACCGACGAGGTCTCGAACGAGAGTTTCCCCGAGGTCTTTGATCGCGCGCTGGTCGATTACGAGTGCACGGTCGCACGTTTTATCGAGACCGGTGACATGGATGCCGTGACCAGTCACGTCAACTACAGCGGTCGCGTGCTCGAAGCCGATGAAGAGTTCGACCGCGAGGAATAGGGCCCGTGCGTGCCCCTTTGCCGAATCCTTACCGGCGGTTCTGGACAATTGGGGTACGATGAACTAACTGCATATCGGGCAAATACGAAGGGTCCCTGTCCATGAAATACACCAAGCTCGAGCGTAACTGGGTTATGTACGATGTAGGCAATTCGGCCCTTGTGCTGCTCAATACCTCGGTGGTGCCCATTTACTTTAACGCCATCAATACCGGCGCTTCCTCGGCCGACCTGGTGGTCGCTTGGGGCAATGCGCAGACGATCGCCTCGCTGGTCATCGCCATGCTCATGCCCATTCTGGGCGCGCTTGCCGACTACGCCGGCAACAAGATCAAGTTCTTCTTGGGCTTCTTCCTCACGGGCCTGGTGCTTTGCCTGGCGCAGGCTATCCCAATGTCCGCCATGGCATTTTTGACCGTGTACGTCCTATGCACCATCGGCCTTAACTCTTCTATGACGTTCTACGACGCCATGCTGCCCGACATTACCACCGACGAGCGCATGGACGCCGTGTCCAGCTCGGGCTATGCCTGGGGCTACATCGGTTCCACCGTGCCGTTCGTCATCTGCCTGGCGCTCATCATGGGTGGCCCCGCTCTTGGCGTCCCTACCATGCTGGCAACGCGTCTGTCGTTTATCATCACTGGTGCCTGGTGGCTCATCTTTACCCTGCCGCTCATTCGCACCTATAAGCAAAAGTACGGTCGCGAGCGCGGTCCCGAGGACACTATCGGCCACATCGTGGGCGGTGTGTTCTCCGAGGTCGGACACACCATGCGCGAGATCGCCCACAACAAGACCGTGCTGGTCTACATGATCGCGTTCTTCTTCTATATCGACGGTGTGCACACGGTCATTTCCATGGCAACCAGCTACGGATCGGCCTTGGGCATCGATTCGACCCAGTTGGTCCTGGCGCTGCTCGTTACGCAGTTCGTGGCCTTTCCGTCCGCCATCATCTACGGCAAGCTCGCCGGCCGCGTGGGCACGCTCAACATGATCTTGGTGGCAGTCGCCGCCTATATGGGCATTGTGCTGTTCGCCGCGTTCTTCCTAAAGACCGCCTTTGAATTCTGGGTGCTTGCCATTATGGTCGGCCTGTTCCAGGGCGGCGTGCAGGCGCTTAGCCGTAGCTACTTTGGCCGCATTATCCCCAAGGAAAAGTCCAACGAGTACTACGGCTTCTTTGACATCTTCGGTCGCTATGCAAGCGTCATGGGCACCTTCCTGGTGTCGGTCGTCACCTCGCTGACCGGCAACCCATCGCTGGGCGTCCTTTCCATTGGCGTGCTGCTGATCGTTGGCTTTATGCTGCTGGTTCGCCTGTCCCGCATGACTCAGGCGGCAGAGCAGACCGCATAGGAGCGAGCGGCTATTGGGCCTGTCCGCGGTACTCTTTTGGGGTTATCCGCAATAAACATTGCGACTTGCGAGCAATGATTTGCCCAAGTGGGTATGATGGAACCAGCTAGGTCGCGGGGCGTCGCCTGTGTTTGGCGGCGCCCCGTTTTTGTGTTGCAGGGAGGGAAGGCATGAACGCCACGGTTGTGATTCCAACATATTGGGCAGACGACGAGGCTCATGCAAACGCTCCCGGCGTCTATGACCACTCGACGAAGCTCAACGCCACCAATCCCGAGCTCGACCGCTGCCTGGCCTCGCTCGAGCAGGTGCGCGACATTCCGAGGATTATCCTTTTGGTGGTCTGCCCCATCTCGGCTACGGCTGATGTGTCGAAGCGCGTGCACGAAATCGTCGACGCGCACCCTGCGCTCAAGGTCACCGTGGTTACCAACACCCAGGCATCGCGTATCGCCGACCGTGTGGCGCAGATTGCTCCCAAGGGCTCGGGCGAGTGCGTGAGCCTGCGCGGATACGGCGCCATTCGCAATATGGGGCTTGCCTGCGCTGCGGTGCTCGGCCACGATGCCGTTGTCTTTTTGGATGACGACGAGACCGTTATCGATGCCGACTTTATGAAGCGCGCGACCTATGCACTGGGCCAGCAGACGCGTCAAGGCCTGCCGATTTTGGTTAAGAGCGGTTACTTTTACGATCGCGACGGATCGCCGTTGGCGCCCACAGACAAGGTGGGCATCTGCCATCGTTGGTGGACCAAACGCATCGAGTTTAATCGCTGGATGAAAAAGGCGCTCTCGGGCACCCGTATTTCGCGTTCAAACTACGTGTGCGGCGGCCTTGTGGCGCTTCATGCCCGCGCCTTTACCCGTGTGGCGTTTGATCCGTTTATCACCCGAGGCGAGGACCTAGATTACCTCTTTAACATGCGCATGTTTGGCTACGACGTGTGGTTTGACAACGAGTGGGTCGTTCGTCACCTGCCGCCCGAGTCCGAGAAGCGCTCGCCGCGCTTTATGCAGGATGTGTACCGTTGGTACTACGAGCGTGCCAAGCTGACATTTGCCGCGCACCAGCAGGAGCTCGTTCCCGTCACGGCCGCGTCGCTCATGCCCTATCCGGGCCCGTGGATTTCGCGCGAGCTCGACGACCGCGTGCGCAAGACCGCCATGGTTCGCAGCATGTTTACCCGCGAGCACGAGGGGTACCTGCGCATTTGGCGGCACGGTATTGACGAGGCCAAGACCTACGCGCGTCAAAACGCCGCAAGCTACCTGCGTTTTCAGAGCTTCTGGCCCAAGATCATGGACGGGCTCTGGCGCGACGCACAACTGACCAGCATCCTGGAGGGGACTGAATGATCGACCGCCGCGCCCAGCGCGATAACTCAATATCTATCTTTCGCGTGATCGCCGTTGTCTGCGCCATTTGCGTGCTGGTGTACTTTATTTTTGCCCTGGCGACTGGAATCGAGCCGATCGCGACCGTGGTCGCCTGCGCACTGCTGTGCATCTTTCTGTGCATTTTTATCTATTTGACGCTCAATCCCGATTCGGTGCGTTCGCAGTACACCGAAGAGACGCTCTCGGTGGCCTCTGCCATGCTCGAGGACATCAAAGGCGGTCTGACGCAGGAGTCGGCGCGTCTGGTGTGCCAGCGCATTTTGCCCGAGACACGTGCCATGACGGTTGCCATCACCGACGAGGGCAATGTGCTGGCCTGCGCGGGCGAGTTCGAGGAAAAGCTACTGCCCGACTCGCCCATCCACACACTTGCCACGCGCTACGTCATCGAGCACGGTATCGTCCAGTCGTTCAACCGCGTGGTGGACGTCGTGGGTTCGGATGGCTCGCACAACCAGGTCCCTGCCGGTATCATCGCGCCCATCAAGGTGGGCGACCGCACCGTCGGCACGCTCAAGTTCTACTACAAGACCCCGCGTGCCGTCGACCGTACCCAGTATGCGCTCGCCTCGGGTTTTGCCGAGATCCTGTCCACGCAGCTCGCCATCCACGAGCTCGAGGTGCAAAAGGAGCTCACGGCCCGTGCCGAGGTGCGTGCCCTGCAGGCGCAGATCAACCCGCACTTCCTGTTCAACACGCTCAATACCATCGCGTCGTTTACGCGTACCGACCCGCTGCGCGCCCGCGAGCTGCTGCGCGAGTTCTCTTCGTTCTATCGCGCCACGCTCGACAATTCGGGCTCGCTCATTCCCGTGTCGCGCGAGGTCGCACAGACCAAGCGCTATCTGACGTTTGAGAAGGCGCGCTTTGGCGATGATCGCGTGCTGGCGACCTTCGATGTGTCCGAGGACATCGAGGACACGCTGGTGCCGGCATTTGTGATTCAGCCGATCGTCGAGAATGCCGTGCGCCACGGTATGGGCGACGACGATGCGCTGATGATCGATGTGTCGGTTCACAGGGATGGCGAAGATGCGATTTTAATTGCGGTCGCCGATAACGGCGTGGGTATGGATGAAGGTACCGCTGCCAGACTGTTTGACGAACGCTCCGCCCGTCCCGACGCCAACTCCCCACAGGGTGGCGGCGCCGGTGTGGCCATGCACAATATTTCGGAGCGTATCCATCGCTTTTATGGACCGCACTCCTATACGCGCGTCGAATCGGCGCCGGGCAAGGGCACTAAAGTGCTCCTGCATCTCGATTTGTCGGAGAGCATCTTCGACATTCAAGAGTAAAATAATAGGTTACGGGTTTAACGCCGGTTGGCGGATGCCCGACGTAGTTAGTTGACGAAAGGTTTTATCCCTATGCTGCGTGCGATGATTGTGGATGACGAGGCCCCGGCCCGTTCGGAACTTCGCTTCTTGCTCGAGCAGACGGGCAAGATCGGCACGATCACAGAAGCGTCGAGCGTTCGCTCCGCTATCGAGATGCTTATGGAGAGCCGCGTCGATGTTGTGTTCCTCGATATCTCGATGCCTGGCGCTTCGGGCCTGCAGCTTGCCGAGGCACTGCATAAGCTCAAGAATCCGCCGGCGATCGTATTCGTAACCGCGTACAGTGATCATGCGGTCGAGGCGTTTGATGTGGATGCCGTCGACTATCTGATGAAGCCGGTCGAGGAGGCTCGCCTGGATCGAGCGATCGATAAGGTTATGCAACGCGCCAAGCCTGTCACGGACAGCAAGGTGACCATCGAGCGCATCCCGGTGGAAAAGGGCGGCCGCAAGGTCCTCATCCCCGTGGACGACATTCGCTTTATCATGGCCAAGGATGATTACTCCTGTATTTATACGGTCGACGACCGCTTTTTGTCGACGACCTCGCTGGCGCAGTTCGAGGCCAAGCTCTGTGACTTTGGCTTCTTCCGCGTCCACCGCCGCTATATCGTTAACTTGGCGTGTGTCACCGACGTTGAGACGGTTCCCTCGGGCGCTATCCAGCTGGGTATTACGGGCGTCGACGAACGCGTACCGGTTTCGCGCCGTCGCGTCGTACCGCTCAAAAAGGCCCTGAGCCTCTAGTACACCGGCCCCGCAGCCCTGTAGACCAAAATCGTCTGCGGAGCCGTGGGGCTTTTTGCATGAATGCATCAAATCGTTTTGCGGAAGGGATCCCATGAACAGTGCAAGCGTCAAGCGTATCGACATTATCTCGGACACCCACGGCTATCTTTCGCCTGCGCTTCTGGACGAGCTTAAGGGTGCGGATTTGATTATCCATGCCGGCGACCTTACGTCGGAGATGGACTACGAGCACCTGCGCACCATCGCTCCCGTGCGAGCGGTGCTGGGCAATAACGACTACTACCGCGACTACGGCCCCGATGTGGACCGCTTGGCGCTCTTTACCTACGAAGGCCTCAAGTTCGCCGTAGCCCACTACCGTGAAGACCTTCCGGTGGGATCCGTAGACGTAGCCATCAACGGTCACACCCACGTAACTAAAGAAGCCCAAGTGGGCCGCTGCCTGGTCCTTAACCCTGGCAGCGCCAGCTATCCAAGAGGCACCCGAGGCCCCACCATGGCCAGAATGCTCGTCAAAGACGGCAAGATTCTGAGCACCAAATTTATTGACCTAGAGTAGGTGCAACAAAAACGGGGGATGCAGATCGCATCTCCCGTTTTTCTTTGAGCCAAAGGCCGAAGTTCAACAACAATCTTAGACAACCCCGCCGAGGAGAACGGGGACCTCGAGCCGCGGAAGCGGCGAGGAACAAAGTCTTTGAAGCAAGTGACGGCAGGGAGGGTCTCCGGGGCCGGCTGGCGCGGGTTGAGTTTGTCGCGAGTTCCGCACGCAAAGGAAAGCACTTAATGTGCTTTCCGTCTTG
>CAUAGV010000021.1 GCA_958428675.1 uncultured Collinsella sp. | reverse complement strand
ATTGGGGCCAGGCCCGATTTTGCCTCTTGACAATGTCCTGCTCATATTAGAAGGACAGTCCTTGCCAACCCGGACGGCAAACCGGCCAATCGGCAAGGGCTATCCCCGATCGCTAGTCGTTTAAGAACATCCACGACGACCGGGGGGCAAGGAGTCTCCCCAAGCACCGGCTGGAAAGGAACGTCCCCAGGTGACGGGTCGAGGATAGGCGTGGATTTGGCGCTGATGCGGTCTCAGTCATAGAAAAATCCTCTCCGCCCACAGAGAAGCAGACAGAGAGGATGGCACCCGCTGAAATGGGTTCGAAATCGAGTGGGCTGACCGCCTACTCTTGTTTGGTTCGTTCAATAACCTTTTTGAGAGCCTTTATCAACTTGTAAACGAGATAGATCACCGCAGCGGTGATTCCGACCTCAACCAGAACTATAGCCAGGAGGGAAACCTCTCCGCCAATGTTGATCTTACACAACACGCCCATATTGAATCACGCTAGATATGTATGCAGTCGAGAGCCATTTATTTCAGCTCCAAGAGTATAAGTCGCAGACGCCATACCGCCTACACCGGTAAAAAGAAAGCTCCACTTTGTTCGTTTGGAAGAAAAACTCTTACTGAAATTCGATAAGGCAGCACCAACGGAAGATGCCTTATGGCCCCACCACGATGTAATGTTATAGTTCTTGATTGATATCCAGTACTCAGCATCGAGCACTCCAGTATAGAAGTAAACCTTCCAATTCCCATCAGTAGCGTTGTAGTAGCCGTCCCAAATCGGGGCAACATCAGCTTGCTCTTTCTCTATCCCAAAAACACCTGTAGAGCCATCTGGCAGCTCGATAGTACGTTCTTGTTTCGGCCCATCATTCAAATCGAAGCATGCGTCGGCGGGCGTCAAATACTCAGAAGCATTTGCGGAGGGCAATAAAATAAATCCGGTGGCGAAAAATAGGACAACCATTGCTAACAACAACTTGGGCATTTTTTTCATCATGTCCTCCTGTCACGTGTCATATGTAACGACAGCCGCGGCAATTTAATTATCGCCTGGTTCTGACAATTTATTTTCCGGCACAGCGACTAATCCGCAAAAGGCGCCATTTTGTCCGTTAGCGGTTTCTTTTTTATCAACAGACGACCAGGTTCCGACAACTATGTATCGGGGGCGCTCTTAAACGGCTGGTCGTTGGGCGCGCTCTTTCGCCGCCCGGCAGAGACGATATGAGCAGGACATAAAAACATTGAGAGCCCCTACTGCATGAAAGACCGCGGATCAGGCCGACAATGGTGAGTGTCCAATCCAACCGCGGCGGCCACGCCGCATTCATGGAAGGGGCTCCCATGCTCGATACTACCACCTTCGTCGGACTCGACGTCCACGCCCGCTCGATAAAGGCCGTCTCCCTCGACGTCATGACCGGGGAGGTGCGCGCCGCGACCTTCGGCTACGACGCCGGCGCCGTCGCGGAGTGGGTCCGCTCCGTGGACCCCGGGGCCAGGTGCGTGTACGAGTCCGGGGTCACGGGCTTCGACCTGCAGAAGAGGCTCTCCGGCCTGGGGGTCGACTGCGTGGTCGGCGCCGTCTCGAAGATGACCTCGTGTTCGAGGCCGGCGAGTTCTCGAGGTTCAGGAACGCCCGCTCGTTCGCGGCGTGGGTCGGCCTGACGCCCTCCGAGCACTCCAGCGGGGAAAGCGACCGCAGGGGCGCGATCACCAAGGCCGGCAACAAGCACCTGAGGAAGACGCTGGTCGAGGCCGCGTGGCACTACCTGACGTGCTCCGCGCGGCCGAAGGAGCCCGCCGGGGGCCAGGCCCCGGACCGGGGCGCCCGCAGGCATGCCGCCAAGGGCGTGCGGAGGCTGGTCGAGAGGCGCGGGGCCCTGCTCGCGCGCGGGGTCCACAACAACAAGGCGAACGTCGCCACGGCGCGCGAGCTCGCCTGCTGGGTGTGGGCGGTCGGCCTCATGGCCGAGGAGGCATAGGGGGCCGGTCCCCCGCGGATAAGCCATTCACCCCGGAAGCGGTTCGATCCGAAGCCGTTGAGGCGAACCTCAGGTCCCCTTTTTGCGAGCGCCCAAGGCGCCACACGCGTCCACAGACTGTCGGTTCGACGAAGAAGCCTCAGCCGTAGCAACGGATTGCCCAGCGAGAGATCGCCGCGGGCGGATAATAAACTGCAAAGACGAGCGTCGGGAAGACACGCCGAGGTCGCCGCGAACGGGTTGATATAGGGAGAGGGCCTGGCCCCATATCATTGGGGCCAGGCCCGATTTTGCCTCTTGACAATGTCCTGCTCATATTAGAAGGAACGTCCCCAAGTGACAAGGGTGTCCCCAACGACTAGTTGAATGGGGTCGGGATTGGAGCTGGGAAGGTAGCGGATTTCTAGCTCTATGCCGAGTTCTTGCAGCTCTTTGAAGGCGGCGACGTCTGTGTCGTCTACGGAAACTGTGGGCGTCGCGGGACGCTTGCCCTCCCCTGCTTGCATGTGACCGATACTGATCTTGGTAATGGGCACACCGCCCTTGACCAGCGCGAGCGCATCCGCGGGCGACGCCACCATGATGAGAATCCATTGGCGCGGCGTTGCGGTATGAATGATGTCGATGGTCCTTTGCACCGAGAAAAACCGCGTCCACACGCCCTCGGGCGCCGCGACCCTCATAGGCGCCCACTTGCGCGAATCCGCCGCAATCTCGTCGTTGACGATTAGGACGAGGTTGGCACCCATAGCCTCGTTCCACAGCTCAACGTCTTGCCCGTAAATAAACCGGTCATCGATACGCGTGAGAAGGATCTTGGGTTGAGCCATGGCAGTCCCATTCTGTTTGAGACTCGTAAGAGCGAGACATCACGTCTCCAATATTAGTGCATTTAAAGTGAGAAAAGCCGTCAGAACCCTTGCGCGGATGTGCGATGTCCCGTATCATAGACAGCCGTTGACGCCTCAGTTGCGTCACCACATGGCCGCCAGCGTAGCTCAGTTGGTAGAGCACCGCTCTCGTAAAGCGGGGGTCACCGGTTCGAGCCCGGTCGCTGGCTCCATTGCACAAGATAGCCGCCTTCGGGCGGCTTTTTTGTTGCCGATTCGCCCACTCGGTGGACTTCGGGTTTAATGCTTAGGGGCGGGGATTTACCAAAGTGAAATTTTAATGAAAAGAAACCCAGCTGCAACAATTGCCATGGTGAGGGCTCGAATTGGCCATATAGATCTAAAATAGTCACAATATACAAATGTCGAGAGACGTTGGGGATATAGATGAAAAGAACTAAGGGTTTTCTTTTGTTGGTAATGATGCTGCTCGGACTGTTCTGCCTGAGTGGCCCTTCTTGGGCCGAGGCTGCCTGTCCTGAAGGTGAGCCTCAGCAGTCTTATACGGGCAGCCTGCTGATAACTGCTAAGGAGGGCGATGCCGACTCTCAGTCTGGGGTAAATCCCCTTGCCACTTTTGAGGGGGACGGCGGAACGGTCAAGCTTGACCATATTGGTAGCGGGATTTTGAGGTGGCAAGTTCTTCCGGACAAAATTGCGAACGATCCCTTCTCTTTTGCTGGAACGATATATCTATACAAGGTTGTGAGCGGAAAACAAAAATACGTCGATTGCTATCCGACAAACGGGTCTGGAATTGCATTCACCGGCATTTCGGGGCAGATTGATACACATGTACGAAAGGGAACCTATGTGGTGCGTTGGGTTGGAGCTGCTGCAGGCCCGATATGGATTGCGGTCTTGCGCCCCGATGTCCAAATAGGTTTCTCTCTCTAGACGGGAAGTTGCTCATGGACGCCATATATGACGGGGATGACTGGGTCGATCATTATACTTGGCGCCTGGTCGGCTCGAACGACAATGGGGATGTGGTGTTTGATGGACTATGTCCAAAGCATCTCCATCCTTTTGTCTCGTCGTTAATTGAGAGTTCCGCTCGTGTTGCCCCCTACAGCTCGGCATCGCTTCATGATACGGACGTTTTGAAGACCATAAGGGAATCAATTGACGAGGGCACGATGAGCGGCCCGCTGTTTTCTCGACTTGTGGGGCTAGATGAGATTGGCTCGAAACGACTGCTTGCGGGCGAAAAAGTGGAACTCACTTATCGGTCGATGATTTCAATCCTGCGGCTAGCCGATGTTCTTCGCAAATAAATGAGGCTTCCCTATTCAAAAACCGAAAACCCCGCCAAACGTGATTCCCCTAGGGAAAGCACGTTTGGCGGGGTCCTAGCGTGATTTCCCTAGGGAAATTACGCCATCAGACGAACAGCTCAGCCGAGCAGTGCGCTACTCCTCCCAGTAAGCGTCTGCAAGCAGCTTAAAGCAGATCTTCTTGACCGGCTGTGCGCCATCGCCCGGGAACTCGAGCGTGGGCATGTGAGGCTCGCCGGCAACGAACAGTGCAAACTTGTCGTCGGCAAGATCGCCGGCGATCGAAGCGTCGGAATCGACCAGATCGTAGTCGTCCTTCTCGTAAAACTCCTGGACCAGCGTCAGGCTGCCCGTAGCGACCTTAAAGGCCTCGCGACCCTCGACGTCGATCTGCAGGTCATGATAGCGCTGATGCGTCTCATAGTGAGCCTCGGCCTCGGGACGCGTCGTGGGAGCCATGACGTTCGCAAAGACCTTGTCGCCCAGAATCGGATGGCTGCCGACCTCGAGCTTCGCCGGATCGTTCTCCTCGAGCCAGTCGATCAGCACGTCGAGGCCCTTGAGCATTCCGCGGTATTCCTCGATATCGCCCAGTGCACCGTAAATCATCTAAATCCCCTCTCGGATCGTTTCTTTGGCGACTACTCGGCAAATGCATTGCCGACGTTGTTGCCACCCACATACGTCTCGACCAGGCTAAGGTCGGGATTGAACACGACGGCATCGGCGTCGCGCCCCGGCATAATGCTACCGCACTTGTCATCGGCTCTAACCACAAGCAAGCAACCGATGCCGGGACCGACGCCCAAGCTCCTACAGCTCGGTCACGACAACGCCGTTGTAGACCTCGTCCCAACGATCCATGACCAAGTGGCCGGTCATAGGATCCATGGCGTTGAGCTTGCCGCAGGTGTTGGCGGTACGCAGCACCGTCTCATCATCCGCGCCAGCAGCGATGGCATGTGCGAAGCCTGCGATAGTGGAGTCACCGGAGCCCGTGGCGTTAACGGCGGGGATATCGGGCGTCTTGGCGCGGAACGCACGTCCGTTGTGGAAGCCAACGGAGCCGGCAGCGCCCATGGACACGACGACCCAAGGAATATCGGAGAAGCGGGCATCAGAGGCGAGCGCGGCGCGGAGCTTGTCCACATCGTCGGTGGTAAAGCCCGTGCCCAGAAGGCCGTTGATCTCGGTCAGGTTAGGCTTAACCAGCTCTGGCTTAATTTCGGACTTAAGGGCGGCCTCGAGCGAAGCACCCGAGGTATCGAGCAGCACCTTGGCACCGGCGTTCTCGGCAATGCCCGTGATCTTGGCGTAGTAGTCCGCCTCGACGCCGCGGGGCAGCGAACCCGAGATGGTGACGACGTCGGCCTTGCCCGCAAGCTCGGTAAACTTGGCGGTAAAGGCATCGAGCTCCTCGGGGGCAATCGTCGGGCCGCTCTCGAGCAGCTCGGTCTGGTTGCCGGCGTGAAGGATGTTGAGGCAAATACGAGTCTCGCCCTTGATGGGTACAAAATCATTCTTAATGCCGTTGGCATCCATGAGCTCGGCCATGTAGGCGCCCATGTGGCCGCCAAGCAGACCGGTTGCCACAACGTCGTCGCCCAGCTGACCCAGCACACGGGCCACGTTAAGGCCCTTGCCGCCGGCGGTCTTTTCGGGCGTCACGCGGTTGACGTCGTCGATAATGAGCTCATCGAGCTGATAGCGCGTATCGACAGACGGGTTCATCGTAACGGTGAGGATCATTTTTAGCTCCTTATCTCGCAGGCTCCTTGTGCCTCGCGATACGAGTCGACAAAACGGAATTACAGAATCTCAATCGTGAACGAGCGAACGACGGTCTCCTTAGGCTTGGCGATAAGGCAGCCGCGCTTGTGCTCAAGCACGTCATCCTCATCGGAACAGGTCGAGAGGCCGCCCCAAGGCTCAACTGCCACAAAATCGCCCTCGGGCTTACTCCACACAATGAGATACGGGAAACCCTCAAAGCTCAGGCGGACGCCCTTGTCCTCGCCCTTTTTGGAAAGCGTGACCTGACGGCTCTCGAGCACGTCAAAGATGGTCTCCGCAAAATCGAAGAGCTCGTGCGATAGGGGCAGCGTCTTTCCCACCATGGGGTTCTTTGAACGGTTAGCTACATCAATCAATCCGGTCGAGGGTACGGCGGTGCAAAGCTCCGCAGCCTCATCTTTCTCGAAGCGCAACTCGTAGTCCGTATAGGCCTCGCCGTCGTCGAGCGGGCACCTAAAGCCGGGGTGTCCACCGATAAAGAACGGCATGTCCTCGGTGCCCTCGTTGGTCACCTCATAGGAAACGCGCACGGCAGCGTCCTCGAGCGCATAACGAGCGACAAGCTTAAACGGGTAGGGATAATCGCTCAGCAGCGCGGCGTTATCCTCCGAAGCCAGGCACATCGCCAGCTCGTTCTCGCTCTGGCTCAGCAGCTTCCACTCCTGTTTGCGCGCAAACCCGTGGCGAGCGAGCTTTACATGATGCCCGGCAAACGTCATGGCGCTACCATCGCGCAGGCCTCCGCAAATCGGAAAGCAGACCGGCGCCTGGCCGGACCACACTGCAGGATCACCCTGCCACAAGTACTCTCGACCTCCGGCCTCAACCGAGGTAAACGAACCACCAGCCGTGGACACCTTAATAGAAATCGAATCGTTGGAGAGAGCGTATTCCATTGCTCATCCTTTCGAACAACTGCTTTTTGCTCGCAATAACCCGTCTCGGCCCTGACCAAAGGACAAACCCGCACGTTCATCGATGCGTCCGGTATCCCAGCCATGCAACGGGGTACCATACAGACATTGATGCAATTACAGCTGAAAGGCCTTCTTATGCGAACCATCATCCTCTACGCCTCGCGCCATCACGGCAATACGAAAAAGCTCGTGGACGCCATCGTCGAGGCACACCCCGAGATCGATACCCTCGACGTCAAGGCGCTCGGCAAAAACGAGTATCCCAACCTGCACGAATACCATCTGATCGGCGTCGCCACGGGCATCTATTACTCCGAGATCGACAAGGACATGGCACGCGTGCTCACTAACGTGCTGCAGCCGCAGGACAAGGTGTTTGGCCTTATGACCTACGGTGGCAAAAACAAGTGGTACGGCAAGGATATCGATGGTATCTGCCGCATGAGGCAGGCCATCTTTATGGGTGTCTACGGCTGCCCCGGCTTTGACACGTGGGGGCCGTTCAAGCTCGCTGGCGGTGTCCAAAAGGGACACCCGACCGCTGAGGAAATTAAGGGCGCCGTCGACTTCTTCGACAAGATCGAAGACGAGTATGGCGACATCATCGTCGAAGAGTACGCCAAGCGCGAGAAGCGCCTAGCATACGAGAAGGAGCATCCTGCAGGAGGCCTGGTGGCCGGCATTAAGCGCACGGCAAAGAAGATCGCTAACAAGCTGTAACTGTAAAGGTGCTTTTGAGCGTTTAACCCATACGGCGGGTCCGAGCAGATTCGGGCCCGCCGTCTTTTTCTATCGTTACTCGGTAAAGGCGTTGCCGACGCTCTGGCCGCCAACATACGTCTCGACGAGGGTGAGCTCACGGTCGAACACGACAAAGTCGGCGTCGCGACCCGGCATGATGCTGCCGCACTTATCCTCGATGTGCGCGGAGCGCGCCGGCACCTCGGTTGCCATGCGAATGGCGATATCGGCGCTGGCGATGCCCCAGTCGACGATGTTCTTGACGCCCTGGGCAAGCGTGAGCACCGAGCCGGCAATGCTCTTGCCGTCGGCGAGCCAGCACAGGTTGTCCTTCATGATGACGTCCATGCCGCCACTGGTGTAGCTGCCCTCGGGCATGCCGCCGCAGCCCAGGCAGTCGGTGATGAGCACCGTATGCTGCCAGCCCTTTGCCTGCAGCAGCGCCTTGATGGCGGCAGGGTTCACGTGCTTGCCATCACAGATGATCTCGGCGTAGGTCTCGGGCGTGGACATGGCAGCACCCACGACACCGGGCTCACGGTGATGCAGACCGCGCTGGCCGTTATAGGTATGCGTAAAGCAGCTGGCGCCGGCGTTGATGGCGGCGATGCACTCATCGTAGGTGGCGTCGGAGTGACCGATGCTGGTCACCACACCCTTGGCGTTCAAAGCAGCCGCATAAGCAGGGGCACCGTCGCGCTCGGCCGCCATGGCGCTCTTAACGATGCGGCCGCCCGCAGCCTCCTGCCACTGATCGAAGACCTCCTCGGAGGGGTCGATCAGATAAGCGGGGTTCTGCGCGCCCACGTGCTTCATGGTAAAGAAGGGGCCCTCCAGGTAGATGCCCTGAATGCGAGCACCGCAGAAGTCGGGGCCGCGGCCTTCGTCAGCCTGGGCGATGGCGGCGCAGGCGTCCTTAATCTGCTCGACGCCATCGGTGAACGTCGTGGGCAGCCAGCTGGTGGTACCACGACGGGCGAGCTCGGTCGAGCTGATATCGATGCCCTCGGGATCGTTATCGGTAGTCGAGTGGTTATAGAAGCCATGGATGTGGGTGTCGACCATACCCGGTGCGATCCACGATCCCGTGTAGTCCTTAATCTCGCAAGAGGGCTCGTCGGCCTGCCAGGCGCCAAAGACGCCATCCTCGACCATAAGATAGCCGCCCAGTTGCGGACCTGCCGGCAAGAAGAACTTGTCAGCCTTAATTGCGTACGTGCTCATATGCACTCCTTGCTTCTAAAGCAGTTGACCGTGGTGATACTTATACCCGGTTCAAGTAAAAACAAAAAGCGCCCGCCCGCCGTTATGAGCGGACGGGCGCCCTTACAGGGGGACGCGATTAAGCGGTGAAGGGGTGAATCGTCACGCCCTTAACCACGCGGTTGACCGTGCCGGTGGGGCTCGGCGTATCGGGCGTGTTGCCCACGCGCACGGAGTTGAGCAGGCTGATAGCCTGAGCAAACATCACGAACGGCAGAGCAAGGTAACCCTCGGGGAGTGCCTCATGGCCCTTAAAGGTGAAGGACTCACCCTCGTAGACAGTAGCGCCATCCTGCTGAACGGCAACGGTGTGCTGAGCGATCTTGTCGCCACCGATCTCGTTGAGGATGTCGATGTCGTACTGACGGGTGTAGGCGTCGTTGTTGACGAACACGAACACGAGGGTCTTGTCGTCGACGAAGGACTTGGGTCCATGACGATAGCCCATGGAGGTGTCGTAGGAAGTAGCGACCAGACCGTGAGCGAGCTCGAGGATCTTGAGCTGGCTCTCCTGGGCAAGGCCACCGAAGGAGCCAGAGCCCAAGTAGGTCACGCGGTTGAAGTCGCCAGCCAGGTAATCGGCGATCTCAGGCTCACGAGCGATGACCTCCTCGCCCATCTTGGCGATGGTCTCGACCCACTCGGCCTTCTGCTCGTCAGAGGCAGTGTCGAAAATAAGGGTGGAGAGCAGGGTCATGCAGGAATAAGAACCGGTCATGGCGAAGCCCTTGTCGTTGGCGCGCGGAATGAGCAGCGTCAGCGCGTTGGGATCATCGGCAGACTCAACGGCGAGCTTGCCCTCGGGAGCGCAGGTGATGTTGAGGAACTTGACGTTGTGGACGAGCTCCTTGGCAACGGCAACGGCGGCAAGGCTCTCGGGGCTGTTGCCAGAGCGGGCAAAGGAAACCACGAGCGTGGGATCCTCGGCGCGCAGGAAATCGCGCGGAGCGCTCACGATGTCGGTCGTGGCGATGGGCTTAAAGTCGTAGAGATCAGTGTTGCCAGCGTGACGCAGGTACGGGGCGCAGGTATCGCCAACGTAGTCGGACGTACCGGCACCGGTGAAGACAACGGACAGACGGCCCTCGCCCATAGCACGAGCCTCGGCCAGGAAGGTCTCGATGGCCTCCTTGTTCTCGCGATAGATGTTGAGCGTATCACGCCAAAGCTCGGGCTGCTGAGCAATCTCGGCCGTGGTGATCTGGGCGCCGAGCTCGGTGAGCTCCTCGACACTCTTCTCGAACATTTCTAATACCTCTCTCTAGAAGTAATCCTCTGACGTGCAATTATACACTTCGGTTGGTTATCTGGTAGTAACCAGTTAAATGCAAAGAATCACCATATGGAAACGATGCGGACACTAGTTGCTACGCTGGTGGTAAACCTTGTATTTAAACTGATCGGCACGAGCAACCGAGAGTGTATACTCCACAACCTCGTTTGACTCGTTATACGTAGTCCTGACCAAATCGAGCACAGGCGAGCCCTCGACAATTCCCAAAAGGTGGGCGTCGGTGGGACGGGCTATGCTCGCATAGAACTCCTCTTCAGCCACGCGTATCTTTTGCTGAAAGTCTTGCTCAATCACATCGTAAAGCGGCTTACGCTCCAGCAGCGGTCGCTTTAGGGACAGAAATTGACGAACCGGTAGATAGCTGCGTTCGACCATCATGGGCATGTTGTCGGCAGAACGAAGGCGCTTAAGCTTAAAAATGCGATCACCGATACGCAATCCCATATGCTCGGCCAGATTCTTATCGGCCTCCATCTCGCAAAACTCGAGAATCGTGGTCTCGGGTTCTCGACCCATCGCGCGCATCTGCTCGGTAAAGCTGTAGGACTGCATAAGATTGGTTGCTTTTGCCGAACGGTCGGTCACAAAGGTACCGCGACCGTGCTGCCGAACCACCAGTCCTAAACGCTCCAGTTCCTGCAGAGCCAAGCGTACCGTAGTGCGCGAGAGACCATAGCGCTCCGAAAGTTCGCGCTCGGAAGGAATCATGTCACCGGCGCGATATTCATGGTCAATCTTTTCGGTCAGAATATCGACCAGCTGATCGTACAGCGGCTGCTTACGCGCTCCGATCGCCATCCTATCCTCCCTTTTGCTCGAATTCGGCTAACTACCTAGGGTGTTAAGCATTATCGGTCTGCAACACCCGACTCATCAAGAAAACAAAAGCCGCGCGCTCTTTCGAGCACGCGGCTTTTAACATACACATGGCTTAAGGGGTCGGGGTGTGAGCCGCGCAGGGACACACCCCTCAAGCTAGAGCCTTACCAGATGCTCGGCCAGAGACCAAGCGGGCCAGCGCCCAGGATGCCCAGGACGAAGAGCAGCAGAATGCCCTTGGTCGGGGTCCAGCTGTGCTTAGCGAACATGTAGTAAAGCAGCAGCGTAAGCATAAGCGGGACGAGCTTCGGGACGATGGTGTTGAGGGTGTCGGCAACAGAGAAGTTGACCGGATCCTCGGTGACGGTGCCGTAGGTAACGGACTCCATGCCGTTGCCCAGATCGGTGACGCCGCACTCGACAGCGTTGCCGTCGGCATCGGAAGCGGTGAGGGCGTTGCCGTCCTCATCGGTCATGGCGATGGTACCGGCCTCAGCGGTCTCGGTATCGATGCCCTCCATACCGGTGAAGTTCTCGGCCTCCTTCTCGGAGACGATCACGGTAGTAGCGGAGAGGCCACGGGTGGTGCCGTTGGGGATCTGGAGGTTGATCTGGGTGCCACCCATGGTGACGACCAGGCAACCGACGACGAAGACGCCCATAATGGAAGCGGCACGCGTGAAGGCCTGCATGTTGGCAGTCAGAGCGTCAATAGCGCTGGTGCCAAGCTTGTAGGACCAGTTCATGAGCCAGAAGCGCAGAGCGAACTGGACGACGTTGAAGATCACCAGGAAGATGATCGGCGCAGCGGCATTGCCGTTGATGGCCATGTTGGAGGTGATGCCGGCCGTGATAGGCACGAGCGTCAGCCAGAACAGGGCGTCACCGATACCACCGAGCGGGCCCATTGCGGCGACGCGGACGGCGCGAATCGTGGGGATGTCAACCTTGTTCTGCTCGAGCGAAAGCACGATACCCATAACAAAGGTGACGAGGAACGGGTGAGTGTTGAAGAACTCCAGGTTGTGGCTCATGGAAGCCGCGAGGTCGTTCTTGTTGGTGTGGATCTTCTCCAGACCGGGGATGATGGAGTAAAGCCAGCCAGCGGCCTGCATGCGCTCGTAGTTGAACGATGCCTGCAGGAAGCAGGAGCGCCAAGCCATCTTGTTGAGGGTCTTCTGGTCGAGCTGCGGAGCAGGATTGAGATCCTCGTAGTGCTCCGGGATCACATACTCATTAGATGCCATCTTC
The DNA here is from genome assembly GCA_958428675.1 of uncultured Collinsella sp. Lineage (GTDB taxonomy): Bacteria > Actinomycetota > Coriobacteriia > Coriobacteriales > Coriobacteriaceae > Collinsella. Next base: position 3,316 of record CAUAGV010000021.1, on the reverse strand, counting down.
GAAGTCACCTCCGTCAGAAACAGCTGCACCCTTCAGCTCGGTCTGCTGCTGGAAGTCCCAGAAAGCGATGCCGAAGCCGATGAGAGCGAGGATGAGCAGGGCAGGGGTTGCCAGCGAATCGTTGGCAACGGTGATGAGCGCGAGGCCAAAGCCCATGAGGAAGAAGCCCCACATATCGCGGTTCATCATAACCTTGAGCAGGACGGCGAAGCCGACGAAGCGCATCATGCCGCCTGCAGCGGAGAGACCGGTCTGCAGCCAAGTCGGGATGGCGGAAGCGATGGTCTGACCGATGGTAGCGCCAGCGATAAAGAACAGGGTGACGACGACAGCGAAGATCAGGCCGAGCAGAGCCATGGCGAAGTAGTTCAGACGCTCGATACCCTTGGTGTCAGCGTTGTGGGCCATGTTGTCCGCGGAGGACATGAGCGGCGACATAAGCGTGAAGACCAGGGTAACGCCGAGCTGACCAAGCAGAGCGAACGGAATGGCAAGGCCGACTGCCGCGTTGGGCTCGAGGCCCGTAGCGATAGCGAGAATGGCTGCCATGATGCCGCCGATGACGGCGTTAGGCGGCTGAGCGCCTCCGATCGGCATGTTGCCGATCGTCATGAGCTGATAGGTACCACCCACGAGAAGACCGGTGTTGAGGTCGCCAAGGATAAGACCGATGACGGCGCCGGTGACGATGGGCTGATAGAGAGACTCGAGGAAGTTGAACTGGTCGATTGCCGCGACGAACGTGACGATGAAGACCAGAGCGACCTGGATGATCGAGTATTCCATCTTGCTCCTCCTTTCAAAATGTATGTACGCACTTTGGATATCACGTACAGAACGTCAGGGTTTCAATCCTGACAACGTGGATCACGAGGATTACGAGAAGAGCTTGCTCGTGTCCTCAACAGGCGTGCTCGGAACGCGCCTGATCTCCAACTCCACCCCCAATTCCTGCAGCTCTTTAAACGCAGCGACATCCTCGTCGTTAACTGCGACGGAGGTGGCGACTTGGCGCTTTCCTTCCGACATGTGCATGTTGCCGATGTTTACCTTCTTTATAGGCACACCGCCCTTGACGAGCGTAAGCACGTCTTCCGGTGTTTCGGCCACGATGAAGATCTTCTGGCGCGGGCTCGCCTTGCCAATGACGTCGATGGTCTTCTGCAGGGAGAAGAAACGCGTAGCGACGCCGGCGGGAGCGGCCATCTTCATGAGGTTCTGGCGCATGGTGTTGGTCGACACATCGTCGTTGGCGACGAGGATAAGGTTGGAGCCCAGGGTGGAGTTCCACTGGGTAGCGACCTGACCATGGACCAGTCGGTTATCGATGCGGGTAAGAAGAATGTTGGGTTCTGCCATGTTGATCAGCTTCCTTTCGTTATTTGCTGACGACAGTTACTTGATCTCCTGAATCGCGTAACGCGAAACATCTACGACGGCACCGGATCGGACTTTAATCTGGACCTTCTCGCCTTCGATGCCTTTGACGGTTCCGTAGATACCGCCTGCGAAAAGAACCTCCTGACCCGGCTTGAGCTCGGTGTGCAGCTCTTTGAAGTACTTCTGCTTCTTCTTCATGTTGATCTGAGACCAAATGGTGTAAATCACACCCATGATGACGAGCAGGCCCAAAAGAGCGACCGAGGAACTCAGAACACTAGCTCCGAAATCGGCCATTAGATGCCGTCCTCGTCGCCGAAGACATCCTCTTCCTCGGAGCCGGCAACGGATGCGACCGTCTGGGCGGTGACGCCCGTCTGACCAACGGTCACGGCCTGCTCGCCAAGCTCGGCGAGCGTAGCGTTGCCGCGGAGGAACAGAAGCTCAATAACCATGGGAAGGTTGGTGCCAGTCAGAACCTCGACGTTGTCGACATCCTGGGCAATCATCATCGACTGATTGAAAGGAGTGCCACCGAGCAGGTCGGTAAAGACGAGCACGCCATCGCACTCCTCGCGCATGGCGGTAATAGCGGCGCGGAGATCCTCACCGTAGGAAGCGGCCTGGTCGCCCTCAAAAGGAACGACGGTAAAAGCGGGCTGGTCGCCGGCAACCATAGCGATAGCGCTTGCGAGGCCGGGTGCGAACTGTCCATGACCGGTAAGAATAAAGCCAACCATTCAAATTTCCCTTCCGAAGGTGTGTACGATCTGAGTCCGATGATTTTCGGAAGCCAGCGGGCAATCGCCCTTAAAGCTTCTTGGAAAGCGTTCTTTGAAGACCAGTGGTTTCTAAACTGGTAGTAACCACGTGACGTGTTGTTGTCACTATATCACCACAGAAGAGGTCGCTTTCGTTGATTCATACAGTAAAACGTTTTTGCACCGCTCACGGTAAAAAATCGACCGTTTACCGCTCGTTAACACTTCTACCTGCGGTTTTGAAACCGTTTTGAAATGTTTTGGCGAAAGATCGGAACCTTTTCTGTGTCTAAACAACGCAGGGTGGCTAAAAATGGCATGTAGAAAAATGCAGGTCATTGTGAAGATTTGTGAATTGGTCTTTTTGACTTAATACCAGTTAGAACCAGTTTCGATATTATCGGTGAACGGTAGTTTTCGACCGTTCACCGGTTATTTGCAATCGTTTACGGCCGTTTTCCCGGATGAATTGGGGAAACCCGATGAAGCACTTGCGCGATCACGGGACGTTTTGGCATTTGTCCTCATCCCCCGCGCGCCAAACTCCGGCATCCAAAATGAGCTAATAGCTCACGCTAATCGTTTTCGATCACTGCTTACTCAGTATCCGTAATTATTTATCGTTTATCGTTAATTCTGATATGATACAAGTATCATACAAAACGCCGATTGGAGGGATTATGGTCCATCGAAACGCATCTATATCGAATGAAACCATCAGCCGCGAACAGACGATAGCCAAACTGAGGAAGCTCGCTCGCATCTGCAAATGGGCCACAATCTGCATTACCACAGCGCTCGCTCTGGGACTCCTCGCAGTCATTGCGATTGACCTTCTACTCATATTGCCTGGCCTCTCCCAAGGGTCGTGTCTCCAATCCGTAGAACTTCAAGCCGGCGAAGGACCGTGCCTTGCTATCGTCGGCACCGATGCGCAGACCCCACTTATGCTCGTCGCACACGATGGCCACACCGCCATAGGGAGCCTCTTGATGACATGCCTCGCGCTTACCATCGCGCTAAGCGTGCGCAGGCTTTTCTTCAACATTGAAAAGGAAGGCAGGCCCTTTGACCTTGAATGCAACCACACACTTCGTCGAGTAGGACATTTATTCCTTATGGTTGATTTCCGATCCCAGCCGAACACATTGAGCAAATAGGCCGTTCCCGCACCT